>NZ_BAAKJE010000142.1:0-155454 GCF_059704565.1 Massilia sp. NBRC 108631 | reverse complement strand
TCGGTAGCCATGTCGGTAGCCATGCAAGTAACAAAAAAGCCGCACAAGGCGGCTTTCATTGTCTGGCGTCCCCACGGGGATTCGAACCCCGGTACTCACCGTGAAAGGGTGATGTCCTAGGCCTCTAGACGATGGGGACATGATCGGTACACTTTGAATATGTTGACTTGGCGTCCCCACGGGGATTCGAACCCCGGTACTCACCGTGAAAGGGTGATGTCCTAGGCCTCTAGACGATGGGGACGTCGTAAAAGCGTGCGCGAATTGTAGCATGGTAAAAGCTTGAAAATCAAGGCAACGCCATGCGAGGACTCATCCAAAATGCGTCATGCGCGTGAGGAAAGTATAGTCGCCCTCCACCATCATCAGCCACACCAGAACGATGAGCGCGGACGGCGGTATCAGGATGGTGTAGATCAGCGCCAGCCGCTCCCACTTCAGGTGCATGAAATAGGCCACGATCAAGCCGGCCTTGGCCGCCATCAGCAGCAGGATCAGGGTCCAGCGCAGATAGCCTTGCAGGTGGAAAAAGTCGACCGCGTAGGAGAAGGCGCTGAGCACGAACAGCAAGCCCCATATCTTGAAGTAGACGCCGATCGGATGCTGCGTGTGCTCGGTCACGGTGGCCATGGCCCCTCCTCCCTACCACAGGTAGAACAGCGCAAAGATGAAGACCCACACCAGGTCCACGAAGTGCCAGTACAAGCCGGCGATTTCTACAATGTCGTATTTGCCGCCGTGCGCTTCGCCGCGGCTGCGCTCGTAGTGCCCGCGCTGCACGCGGCGCGCCACGATGAGCAGGTAGATCACGCCAGCCGACACGTGCAGGCCGTGAAAGCCCGTGATCATGAAGAAGCAGGCGCCGAACTGCGCCGCGCCCATGGGATTGGACCAGGGCCGCACGCCTTCATGGATCAGCTTGGTCCACTCGAACGCTTGCATGCAGACGAACATTGCGCCGAACACGGCGGTGATGAGCATCAGCCGCGCAGCCACGGCGCGCTCGCCCCGGTAGGCGTAGTTGACCGCCATGGCCATGGTGCCGCTGCTGGTGATCAGCACGAAAGTCATGATGGCGATCAGTATCAGCGGCAGATTGGTACCGGCTATGGTCAGCGCGAACACCTCGCTGGGATTGGGCCAGGCGGCGGTGGCCGACAGGCGCACCGTCATGTATCCGGTAAGAAAGCTGCCGAAGATGAAGGTGTCGCTGAGCAGGAAGATCCACATCATCAGCTTGCCCCACGGCACCTGGTAGGCGACCTGGTCGGCCGAGAAGTCGCTGACCAGGCCCTGCAAGCCGTCACTCGGCGTATTCATGGTTCACCTCGCTTGCGGCGGCCGGATGCCGACGCTTTCACACACCACCTGCACCAGGTCCGGCGTGACCAGGAACAGCAGCGCAAACAATCCCAGCCACAGCAACAGCAAGAAATGCCAGTAACGCGCGCACAGCGCGGCATGCGCTGCGAAGGTGGCGAACGCGGCCTTGCCGCGCCTGGCGGAGACGCCGGCCAGGAGCGCCGCCACCAGGCCGCCGCACACGTGCAGGCCATGCAAGCCGGTCAGCAGGTAGAAGAAGCTGCTGGCCGGATTGCCGTTGACGGTGACGTTCATGGCCGTCATGGCTTGCCAGGCCCACAGCTGCACCGCCAGGAAGGCCAGCGACAAGGCGCACGCCAGCAGCCCCGCGCGCCGGGCCGCACCGTCGCCTGCCGCGCCGGCCCTGGGTCCGCGCTCGATGTCCGCGCTGTCCGTCCAGTCCGCCATACGCGCCCTGCCCTGCTGCGCCGCGCGCCGCGCCAACTCCCACGCTGCGCTGGCAAGCGCCAGCACCGCCGTGCTCAGCCACAGCTGCCACGGAATGTAGCGCAGCGGCTGCCAGTCGGCCGTCGCCATCCGCATCACGTAGGCGACGCTGAACAGCATGAACAGCGACGTCACCACCGCCATGAAGACCCACAGGCCGACCTTGCGCGCGCCGGGCCCGTCCGGTCCATCCCGTCTGGCCAACCCGCCCTCGCCGGCGCCGCCCGCCATCGGCGCCTGCATGCCGGACGCGGCGCTCACGCCACACCTCCGCCGGCCACTGGCCGCGCGCCGGGGATGCCGCCCGGGGATCCGGCCGGCGCACCGGGAGGATCATCGTCCGGCCCCACGTTTTGCGCAATGTAGTCGCTGTCGCCGGTCTGCTGGCCATAGTCGTACGCGCCGCGGTACACCACCGGCAGCTGCGGCCCCCAGTTGCCGTGCGCCGGCGGCGTCTGCGGCGTAAACCACTCCAGGCTGGCCGCGCGCCACGGATTGCCGTCCGCCACCTTGCCCTTGAAGGTGCTATGGGCGAGATTGAAGATAAACAGCAACTGCGCCACGCCCACCACCAGCGCGGCGATGGTGATGAACTCGTTCATCAGCTGCGCCGACGGCGGGATGAAGGCGTAGTTGTCATAGGCGTAGTAGCGGCGCGGCATGCCCAGCACCCCGAGATAGTGCATGGGGAAGAAAATCGCGTAAGCGCCCAGGAAGGTGATCCAGAAATGCAGCCTGCCCAGGGTGTCGTTGTACATGCGGCCGCTGATCTTCGGGTACCAGTGGTAAATCCCGCCGAACACCGCCAGCACAGGCGACACGCCCATCACCATGTGGAAGTGCGCCACCACGAAATAGGTGTTCGACAGCGGGATATCGACGCTGACATTGCCGAGGAATAGCCCGGTCACGCCGCCCAGCACGAAGGTGCTGATGAAGCCCAGCGCGAACAGCATGGGCACGGTCATGTGTATGTCGCCGCGCCACAGGGTCAGCGTCCAGTTGTAGACCTTGATGGCGGTCGGCACCGCGATGATCAGGGTGGTGGTGGCGAAGAAGAAGCCGAACAGCGGATGCATGCCGCTCACGTACATATGGTGCGCCCACACGACGAAGCTCAGCCCGCCGATGATCACGATGGCCCACACCATCATGCGGTAGCCGAAGATGCACTTGCGCGCGTGCACGCTGATCAGGTCGGAGATGATGCCGAAGGCGGGCAAGGCCACGATATACACCTCGGGGTGGCCAAAGAACCAGAACAGGTGCTGGAACAGCAGGGGGCTGCCGCCCTGGTGCGCCAGGTGCTGGCCCATGGACACGACGGCCGGCATGAAGAAGCTGCTGCCCAGCGTCTTATCGAACAGCATCATCACGCCGCTGACGAACAGCGCGGGAAAGGCCAGCAGCGCCAGGATGGTGGCCACGAAAATGCCCCACACGGTAAGCGGCATGCGCATCAGCGTCATGCCGCGCGTGCGCGCCTGCAGGATGGTGGTGACGTAGTTCAGGCCGCCCATGGTGGCGGCCGCGATGAACACCACCAGCGAGATCAGCATCACGATGATGCCCCACTCCACGCCCGGCGTGCCCTGCAAGATCGCCTGAGGCGGATACAGCGTCCAGCCTGCGCCGGTGGGCCCGCCGGGCACGAAGAAGCTGCCGATCAGGATCAAGACCGACAGCAAATAGAACCAGAAGCTGAGCATGTTCAGGAAGGGAAACACCATGTCGCGCGCCCCCACCATCAGCGGGATCAGGTAGTTGCCGAAGCCGCCCAGGAACAGCGCGGTCAGCAGGTACACCACCATGATCATGCCGTGCATGGTGATGAACTGGTAGTAGCTGGACGCGTCGATGAAGGAGAACTTGCCGGGATAGCCCAGCTGCAGCCGCATCAGGTCCGACAGCACCAGCCCGATCAGCCCCACCACGATGGCCGTCAGCGCGTACTGCACCGCGATCACCTTGTGGTCCTGGCTCCACACGTACTTGGTGACCCAGCTTTGGGGGCCATGGTCGTGGCCGCCATGGTGGTCACCGTGCCCATCGTGCCCGCTGCCGTGTCCGTTGCCATATGCCATCGCAACCTCCGCCTTACTTCACAGTCTTGATGTAGTCCACCATTGCCGCCAGCTCCGCCTCGGTGTGCGGCTGCTGCGGCATGATGGGTGGGAAACCGCGCACGATGGCCGCCTTGGGATCGGCGATGGACTGCTTCAGGTAGGCATCGTCCGCCACGGCGCTCTTGCCGCTGTCCAGTGTTTCAGTCTTGCCGTACAAGCCCTTCCAGGTCGGCCCCACGCCGGGACTGCCGTCCACGCTGTGGCAGGCCATGCAGCCGCGCGCCTGCGCCAGCAGCTTGCCTTGCGCAGCCGTATCGCTGGCCGGCGCGCTCTCGCCGGCGCCGGCCGTGCCGGCCGCCGTGCCTTCCGCGCCCGCCGCGCCGGCGCCGGCGGCAGCGGCGGCAACCCCGGTGCCGCCCGCCGCCCCGGCCCGCATCCTGGCCGCGAAGGTCGGCTGCGCCGCCAGCCATTTCGCATACGCCGCGTCGTCCTCGACCACCACGTAGCCGCGCATATTGGCGTGCCCGATGCCGCACAGCTGGGCGCACATCACTTCGAAGCGGCCGGTGCGCGTGGGGGTAAACCAGAACGACGTGACCATGCCCGGCACCATATTCATGCGGGTGCGGAACTGCGGCACATAGAAGTCATGCAGCACGTCCTGCGAGCGCAGCAGCACCTTGACCGGCCGGTCGAGCGGAATGTGGATTTCCTGCGTGTCGACCAGCACGTCGTCCTGGCCGTAGGGATCCTTGGCGTTCACGCCGAAGGGGTTTTCGGGGCTGATGTGGGTGACGTCGGTCTGCCCCATGCGGCCGTCCTTGCCGGGCAGCCGGTAATGCCATTGCCATTGCTGCCCCATCACTTCGAACTGCATCGCATGGTCCGGCGCCGTGATCAGCTTGGCATACACGTCCAGGCCGGGCGCCAGCATGATGACGATGCCCACCGTCGTCACGCCGATCAGCCACCATTCGAGCTTCTTGCTGCCGTGCTCCGCGGACGCGCGCACGCCGTCGCGGTGACGGAACTTGATCACCGCGTAGGCCACGAACAGATTGATGATGACGAAGATGGCGCCGGTAATCACCAGCGTCAGCATCAGGGCGTCGTCCATTGCCTGCCAGTTCGACGCCAGCGGAGTGAGCCACCATGGGCTCCAGAAGTGGAACGCAAGCGTACCCACCACGATCAGGATCAAAGCCAGTGCCAACGCCATAAGCCGCCCCGTTTCTGTCAGATGTTTCGCTCTAAGCCATGTGCAACTGGTGCCCTACAACATGCTCAACGAACCACGCAACAACGGTGCTGATTACGGTTTTTCCATCCTGCGGTAAATATAGGCGGCCGACATGCCGAACACCACATGGCCCACTGCGGTCGCCCAGCCGCGCATCTCGGCGAACCACGAGAACGCGCCGGACATGCCGTAGAAATTCAGCACGTACAGCACCAGCCCGAATACCGCGCCGGCCAGCAGCACCATGCCGGTACTCGAATCGAGCTGGAACGGCGCGATGATGGCTGCCAGCATGATGCCGAACATGATGCCGAGCACATAGTGGACCACCAGCGCGGCCGCCAGCAGGCCGAATATATAGCCGGTGGACTGCAGCGCCTCCCAGCCGAGCACCATGGCGGCGACCATGTGCGTCACCTGCCACGGATCGGGCACGCCCGCCAGCGCGGCCCAGGCCACTTCCAGTACCATGAGGATACCGCCGGCGCCAAAGCCGGCTACCGCCGCGGCCGCCCAGTCAGGCTGGCGCGCCACCCAGCGGTGCGAGTGCATATGGAGTTCCATGTCCGTCTCCCTTTTGATAGGCGGCTACGGTGGCCACCCTCGTCCAGTGTAGAACAGTTTCGCCAACATGCAATCTCGTTAAGCTTGTGCGCAGATACAGGACAATGAGAGGGGAAACCGGCGTGCGAGAACGAAAAAAGCCGCCCGTGGCAGCTTGCTTGTCGACTAACTGTGATGTTTGCCAGAACTGGCGTCCCCACGGGGATTCGAACCCCGGTACTCACCGTGAAAGGGTGATGTCCTAGGCCTCTAGACGATGGGGACCTGGAACTTCCGATGTGCTTCTGCGCTGTTGGTGGAGGTAAGCGGGATCGAACCGCTGACCTCTTGCATGCCATGCAAGCGCTCTCCCAGCTGAGCTATACCCCCGTTTGCGCGAGAGACAAGAGTATAGCAGAGGCGCCGTATTATGCAAATACCCTTTTGCAACTTTGCCCCTGCTTCAAGAAATAAATCAGAGGAACTTTGACATGCGCGCCACAACCGTGTCGCGGCCGAAGATTTCCAGCACCGCGTCGATGGCCGGCGTCTGCAGCTGGCCGGTGACGAACAGGCGCAGCGGCATGGCGATCTGCGGCATCTTCAAGCCGTGCGCGGCCAGCACTTCCTTGATCATGGCGGCCAGCGCGGCCTTGTTCCACTCCACGGTTTTGCAGCGCTCGGCGAAGTCGGCCAGCGCCGGCTGGACGGCGTCGGTCACGTGCTGGGCCAGCAGCGCGGCGTCCGGCTGCGGCGCGCGGTAGAACAGCATGGCGGCATCGGCCAGCTCGTTGACCGTATTGGTGCGCTCCTTCAGCAAGCCCAGCACCACCGGCAGCGCCGGCGCGCCGTCGAACACGGCGCCGCCGGCCAGCATGCGCGGCTTGGCCAGTCCGGCCAGGCGCGCATTGTCGGCCTGCTTGATATAGTGGTTGTTCAGCCAGTTCAGCTTTTCAATGTTGAACTGCGCGGCCGAGTTGCTCAGGTGCGTGCCGTCGAACCATGCGCACACCTGCTCCATCGAGAACACTTCGTCGTCGCCGTGGCTCCAGCCCAGGCGCGCCAGGTAATTCAAAATGGCTTCCGGCAGATAGCCTTCCGCTGGATACTGCATGACGTTGACGGCATCCTTGCGCTTGGACATCTTGGCGCCGTCCGAGCCCAGTATCATCGGCAGGTGGCCGTACTGCGGCAGCGGCGCACCAATGGCGCGCAGGATGTTGATCTGGCGCGGGGTGTTGTTGACGTGGTCGTCGCCGCGCAGGACATGGGTGATTTCCATGTCCAGGTCGTCGATGGCAACGCAGAAGTTGTACGTCGGCGTGCCGTCCGGACGCGCGATCACCAGGTCGTCCAGTTCTTTATTGCCGATGGTGATGGTGCCTTTGACGAAATCGTTCCACGTCACTTCGCCGTCCAGCGGGTTCTTGAAGCGCACCACCGGCTTGCGCCCTTCCGGGATGGCGGGCAGGGTCTTGCCTGCCTCCGGACGCCAGGTGCCGTCGTAGCGCGGCTTTTCGCCGGCCGCGGCGGCCTTGTCGCGCATGGCCTGCACTTCTTCCGGCGACGAGTAGCAATGGTAGGCCGTGCCGGCGGCCAGCATCTGGCCCACCACTTCGCGGTAGCGGTCCATGCGCTGCATCTGGTAGAACGGACCTTCGTCATGATTCAGGCCCAGCCAAGCCATGCCTTCGATGATGGCCTGCACCGCTTCCGGGGTCGACCGCTCCAGGTCGGTATCCTCGATGCGCAGCACGAAGGTGCCGCCGAAGTGGCGCGCGTAAGCCCAGGAATACAGCGCGGTGCGGGCGCCGCCGAGGTGCAGATAGCCGGTCGGGCTGGGAGCGAAACGGGTACGGACGGGAGTTGCAGGTGTGGTGGTCATCTCTGGACTGAAGCAAATGGATTAAACGGGTATTTTAACCCGCTATGGTTATATACTCGAACCAAACCACTACAAAGGAGCCCGCCTTGCATCCACGCACCCGCCTGTACGCCGCCATCGGCCTGCTGTCCGCCCTGCCGGCAATGACCGCCATGACCGCCTTCGCTGCGGAAGATCCGCTGCAGCAGCGCATCGCCAGAGTGGAACAGGGCTTGCTGCCGGCCATCGCGCTGGAAGGCGCACCGCCGGCCCGGCGCAAGCTGGCCGACGAGATGGCGCGGCTGGGTGTGCCGGGCGTGAGCATCGCGGTGATCCATGGCGGCGAGGTTGAATGGGCCAAGGCCTACGGCGTGGTCACGCCGGGCGGCGCGCCGCTGACCACCTCCACGCTGTTCCAGGCCGCCTCCATCAGCAAACCGGTGGCCGCCATGGGTGCACTCAAGATGGTGGAGGAAGGCAAACTGGAGCTGGACCGCGACGTCAACAGCTACACCGCGCTGTGGAAGCTGCCCAAGGACGCCGACAACAACCCCGTCACGCTGCGCCAGCTGCTGTCGCACACGGCCGGCACCACGGGGCACGGCTTCCCCGGCTACGCCGCCGGCGCGCCGCTGCCGACGCTGGTGCAGATCCTGAACGGCGCCAAGCCCGCCAACACCGGCGGCGTGCATGTCAACGCGCGCCCCGGCAGCCGCTGGCGCTACTCCGGCGGCGGCTACCAGGTGGTGCAGCACGTGATGACGGAGCGCAGCAAGACGCCGTTTGCCGACCTGATGCAAGAGAAGGTACTCAAGCCGCTGGCGATGACGGACAGCACCTTCGCCCAGCCGCTGCCGCAGCCCCTGCTGGCGCGCGCCGCCCTGCCGCACGACCGCAGCGGCAAGCCGATTCCAGGCGGCCCGCACACCTATCCCGAGCAGGCTGCGGCCGGCCTGTGGACCACGCCGTCCGACCTGGCCAAGTTCGCCCTTGAAACGCGGCGTTCGGCCGCCGGCCAGTCCAACGCGGTGCTGTCGCAAGCCATGACTTATCTGATGTTGACGCCGGTGATGCAGAACTATGGACTCGGCCTGGGCATCGAGGGCGACGGCCAGACGCAAAGCTTCGGCCACGGCGGCTCCAATGCTGGCTATCGCGCGCGCATGACAGCCTATACGGAGCGCGGCGACGGCATCGTGGTCATGACCAACGGCGACGGCGGGGATGAGCTGGCGGGCGCACTGGTGCGCGCGGTGGCGGCGGAATACGGCTGGCCCACCATGGGCGCCAAGGTGCGCCGCAATGTGGCGCTGACAGCGGATGCGCTGGCCACGCTGCCGGGCAGGTATGTGATTGCAGGCGAGGGCTTCACCATCCGGCGCGCGGGCGACGGGCTGGTGGTCGAACTGGGGAACGGAACCAGCGAAACGCTGCTGGCGGCGCCGAGCGGTAGCTATTTCATGCAGTCCCGCGAAGCAGAGCTGCACTTCAGCGGCAAGGATGCCGGCCGTTACACGCACGGCACGACCGAGATACCGTTTACCCGCGCCAAGGATTAAGCGCCGGTCTGGCGGGCCGGGCGCGGAGCGCCCCAACCCGCCAACGCGGCCGCTTACTTGACCGTCACGTTGATCGTCTTGCTGGCGCCCGGGCCATAGGATTGGTGGGCGCCGTTGGCGAACTGCATGGTCAGCTTGTATTGTCCGGGCGGCAGCTTCACCTCGGCTTCAGTCTGGCCTTTGCCGAAATGCAGGTGCGTGTCGTCGAAGGGAATCGATTCGCCGGCCTTGATGCTGCTGCCGTTGATGATCAGGTGGTGGTGGCCGGTGTTGGCGGCCATCTCGCCGGCCGGCTTGACTTCCATGCCGCTGACCGAGAACTTCACCTTGAACGGGCTGCCGACCACCGCGCCGTCGGCCGGCTCGGCGAAGGACACCGCCTGCGCCGCAGCGCCAAAACTGGCGCCGCCCAGTGCCAGCGCCAACAAGGCGCGCTTCAGGAATTTCTGCATAAACTCTCCTAATCGTTGTTTCCCATCGTTGGATTACTTCTTGCCGAGTATCGGCCCTGCGTATTTCATCACCAGGCCTTTGGGACCGACCGCCCAGCCCACGGCGGGCGATGCGAAGCCGACCGTGTTCACCGGCGTGCGGTCCAGGATGACCCAGCTTTTGCCGCCGTCGTTACTGTAGCCGGAACCGGCCAGCCCGGCCGCCACGAAGGCGTCCGCCGCGCCGCGCACGGGCACCACCACAGACATGTAACCGGTCGGCAGGATGGGGGCGGGGCTCCAGCTGGCGCCGCCGTCTTCGGTGCGGGCGCCGTTCACGGTCGCCATCGAGGTTTCCTTGTAGTCGCCGCCGGCCGCCAGGCCCACTTTGCCATCGCGGAAGCCGACCGAGAAAATGCCGCGCGCGGGCGCGCCGGCCGGCATCGGCACCGCCGAGGCGCGCCAGGTGCGGCCACGGTCGGAAGAATGGAATACGCGGGCGTGCTCGGCGCCGCCGGTGGAAAACCAGGCGTCGGTACTGCCGGCCACCGTCAGGCAAGTGCCGCTGGCGGCAAACGCGCCCTCATTGGGTAAGGACGCCAGTCCTTTCGCGTCGGCCACCGGCTGCCAGGTGGCGCCGCCGTCCGCCGTCAGCAGCACCTGGAAGGCGCCCTTGACCGGGTCGCCGAACACGATGCCGTGTTTCGCGTCCCAGAAGGCGATCGCATCCCAGAAACCTTCGGCGTCGGGATTGGTGATCTGCAGCTTCCAGCTCGCGCCGCCGTCCGTGGTGCGGTAGATGCGCGAAGCCGCGCCGGGGCCGGCGCTCATGGCGATGGCGGTGTTCGCGTCCACGGCGTGGATGTCGCGCAAGTCCAGCTTGTCGGCGTCGGGCACGGACCGCTGCTGCCAGGAGACGCCGTCCACCGTGCGCAGCACCGTCCCCTTGGCGCCGCTGGCCCAGGCCACAGTCTCGCTCACCACGGACAGGCCGCGCAGCTCGGCGCTGGTGCCGCTGGCCAGCGGCTGCCAGCCCGCAGCCTGCACCAGCGCCTGCCCCACGGCCGAAGGCGGCGGCAACGGCAAGCCGCGCGGGGCGCCGGCCGCGTCCTGCGCCATGGCGCATCCCGGCACGGCGAACGCCGCCAGCGCCAGCGCCGCCACGGATGCCACGGACGCCAGCCCGGCACCTGCGGCCTGCGCGGCGCAGCCCGCCGCCGGCGTTGAGCGCCTAATCATTCTTGATCACGATGCTGGGGAACTTGCTGGTCATGTCCTTCGCCTTTTCCGCGACTTTTACCGCAATTTTGCGGGCGATTTGCTTGTAGACGGCGGCAACCGGGCCGTCCGGCTCGGCCACCACGGTCGGCTTGCCGGAGTCGGTCTGCTCGCGGATGGCCATCGTCAACGGCAGCGAGCCGAGGTACTCGGCGCCGAAGTCGGCGCACATCTTGGCGCCGCCGCCATGGCCGAAGATATGCTCCTCATGGCCGCAGTTCGAGCAGATATGCGTGCTCATGTTCTCCACCACGCCCAGGATGGGGATGCCCACCTTTTCGAACATCTTCAAGCCCTTGCGCGCGTCCAGCAGCGCAATGTCCTGCGGCGTGGTGACGATGACCGCGCCGGTGACCGGCACTTTCTGCGACAAGGTCAGCTGGATATCGCCGGTGCCGGGCGGCATATCCACCACCAGGTAGTCCAGGTCGCGCCAGTTGGTCTGCTCCAGCAACTGCTGCAGCGCCTGCGTGACCATCGGACCGCGCCACACCATGGGCTCGTCCGGATCGATCATGAAACCGATCGACGACACCTGCAGGCCATGGTTTTCCAGCGGCTCCATGGTCTTGCCGTCCTTGCTCTCCGGGCGGCCGCTGATGCCCAGCATCATCGGCTGCGACGGGCCGTAGATGTCCGCGTCCAGCACGCCGACCGACGCGCCTTCGGCCGCCAGCGCCAGCGCCAGGTTGACTGCCGTGGTCGATTTGCCAACACCGCCCTTGCCGGAAGCCACCGCGATGATGTTTTTCACGTTCGGCATCAGCTTCAGGCCGCGCTGCACCGTGTGCGAAATGATCTTGCTGTATACATTAGCGGACACCTTGCCCACGCCCGGCAGCGCCGCCACGGCGTCCGTCACGCTGGCGCGGATGGCGTCCACCTGGCTCTTGGCCGGATAACCCAGCTCGATGTCGAAGGAAACGTCGGCGCCGTCCACCTTCAGGTTGCGCACTTCCTTCGAGGTGCAGTAATCCTTGCCCGTGTTCGGGTCTGTAACTTTAGACAATGCCGCTTTGACGTCTTCTACCGTGATGCTCATCTGAATCTCCGTAAGTGATCCCGCAGTCTAGCGCAAAATAGACAGAAAAACAGCGTGCCGTCCCCGTCCCGGTGCGCATCGGCGGCCAGCGCTGGTAAAATGCTCTTTTTCCCACCAACAAAGTGCATCAATCATGACCCGCAAGCTGTTCGTCACTACTGCCCTGCCCTACGCAAACGCTGCCTTCCACATCGGCCATATGATGGAGTACATCCAGGCCGACATCTGGGTCCGTTTCCAGCGAATGCAGCGCGAAGGCGACGGTCTGCGCGAAGTGCACTTTGTCGGCGCCGACGACACCCACGGCACGCCGATCATGATCGCTGCCGAAAAAGAAGGCATCACGCCGCAGGAATTCGTGGCCAAGATCGCCGCCGGCCGCGCGCAGTACCTGGACGGCTTCCATATCGCCTTCGACAACTGGTATTCGACCGATTCGCCGGAAAACGTGGAGCTGTCGCAAGGCATCTACCGCAAGCTGCGCGACACCGGCCTGATCGCCACCAAGATCGTCGACCGCTTCTTCGACCCGGTCAAGGGCATGTTCCTGGCCGACCGCAACATCAAGGGCGAATGCCCGAAGTGCGGCGCCAAGGACCAGTACGGCGACAATTGCGAAGTGTGCGGCGCGGCCTACCAGCCGACCGAACTGGTGAATCCGTTCTCCGTGTTCACCAACGCCACCCCGATCCTGAAGCCGTCGGAGCAGTACTTCTTCAAGCTGTCCGACCCGCGCTGCTTCGAGTTCCTGCGCGACTGGCTCAACACGCCCGGCCGCTTGCAGCCGGAAATGGTCAACAAGGTCAGCGAATGGCTGGGCGAAGCCGGCGAGAAGCTGGCCGACTGGGACATTTCGCGCGACGCGCCCTACTTCGGCATCCCGATCCCGGACGCGCCGGGCAAGTTCTTCTACGTCTGGCTGGACGCGCCGGTCGGCTACCTGGCCAGCCTGAAGAACTACTGCGAGAAGAAAGGCATCGACTTCAACGCACTGCTGAACGACGAAGGCACCGAGCAGATCCACTTCATCGGCAAGGACATCGTGTCCTTCCACCTGCTGTTCTGGCCGGCCATGCTCAAGTTCGCCGACCACCCGGTGATCGACAAGCTGAAAGTCAACGTGCACGGCCACCTGACCGTCAACAACGAAAAGATGTCCAAGTCGCGCGGCACCGGCATTTCGCCGCTGCGCTACCTGAACCTGGGCATGAACCCGGAATGGCTGCGCTACTACATCGCCTTCAAGCTGAACGCCAAGGTGGAAGACCTGGACTTCACCGGCGACGACTTCGTGGCCCGCGTGAACTCGGACCTGATCGGCAAATACGTCAACATCGCCAGCCGCTGCGCCGGCTTCATCAACAAGAAGTTCGACGGCAAGCTGGCCTCCAGCCTGTCCGACAACGCCATGGGCTGGATCAAGCGCGCGCTGAGCACCGCCGACGGCGCCGAGCGCCAGGCCAGCATCGCCGCCAACTTCGAGAACCGTGAATTCGGCAAGGCGCTGCGCGAAATCATGGAGATCGCCGACGTCACCAACCAGTACGTCGACGAGAACAAGCCATGGGCGCTGGCCAAGGACGAGTCCAAGGCCGCCGCGCTGCACGAGGTGTGCACCACCGCGCTGATCCTGTTCCGCCAGCTGACCATCCTGCTGTCGCCGGTGCTGCCGGGCGTGGCCGCCAACGTGAGCCGTTTCCTCAACGACGACAAGCTGGTCTGGGCCGACACCGGGCTGGCCTCGGGCGCGGCCTTCCAGCCCATGCTGGGCCGCACCATCGGCGCCTACAACCACCTGATGACCCGCGTCGACGCCAAGATGATCGAAGACCTGTTCGACGCGCAGAACCAGATCGCCGCCGCCGCCAGCGCGCCGGCGGTTGCCGCAGCCAAGCCTGCCAAGGCGCCGAAAGCGCCGCCGCTGGAACCGCTGGTGGCCAAGCACGGCGTGGAAGCGCTGGCGCCGGAAATCGCGATCGACGACTTCATGAAGGTCGACCTGCGCATCGCAAAAATCGTCAATTGCGAGCACGTGGAAGGGTCGGACAAGCTGCTGCGCCTGACCCTGGACGCAGGCGAAAGCCGCCACCGCAACGTCTTCTCCGGCATCAAGTCGATGTACCAGCCGGAAGACCTGATCGGCAAACTGACGGTACTGGTGGCCAACCTGGCGCCGCGCAAGATGAAGTTCGGCATCTCGGAAGGCATGGTCATGGCGGCTTCGGCGGCCGATGAAAACAGCAAGCCGGGCATCTACATCCTGAACCCGTGGCCTGGCGCCGAACCGGGCATGCGCATCCGCTAAGCATATGAACATAGTCGTACGTGAAGCAACGGATGACGATGCCAAACTGATTGCCGAGCTCACGCGCGCCGCGTGGGCCGGCAAGGTCAGCGTCACATCCAGTGGCCACCGTGAAACCGCCGTACTCGTCACGCAGCATTTGCGCGACGGCGGCGGTTTTATTTTACTGGTGGACGACGTGCC
Organism: Massilia sp. NBRC 108631; assembly: GCF_059704565.1. Taxonomy (NCBI): domain Bacteria; kingdom Pseudomonadati; phylum Pseudomonadota; class Betaproteobacteria; order Burkholderiales; family Oxalobacteraceae; genus Massilia; species Massilia sp. NBRC 108631. The sequence goes on along the minus strand of NZ_BAAKJE010000142.1, from coordinate 141,134 downwards.
GGTGGGTTCGGTGCGCTGGCTGCCGCTGGAAACGGAAACCCACATCCGGGAAATCCTGCGCATGGGCGTGCTGCCCGCCTGGCGCGGCAAGAACATCTCCCAGCACCTGCTGGAAGCGGTCATCCACCATGGCCTGGAAACCGGTGTGGAAGAACTGCGCATGGCGGTGCGCGCCGACCAGCCCAAGCTGATCGACTTCTACACCGCCTTCGAGTTCGAACTGGCGGAGGAGCTGGAATATACCCACGCCAACCCGCTGGAACCGGCGCCCTTTGTCATGCGGCGCCTGCTGAAGTACTGACGCGCTAGAACATGTGCCGCAGCCCGAGGTTGAAACCGCGGTTGCCGGTGCCGCCCTCGATGGCGCTGCCCACGGTGTAGCCGGCGCCGTTCTTGTTGCGCAAATAGGCGTACACCGCGTACACGTCGGTGCGTTTCGACAGGTAGTGGCGATAGCCCGCCGCCAGCTGCTCCGCGTCCTGGTTGAAGCGGGTCTTGTCGTCCTTGCGGATGTACGAGCCCAGCCACACGCCCGCCCCTTGCGGCACGCTCACCCCCAGCAGCACCGCCGTACTGTCGATGGACGGCACCGGCGCGGCGGCGTAGCCGTACGGGTTGGCCAGGTTGCGCGGCAAGGCGCTGTTCAGGCCCTTGTCCACACCGTATGCGAAGTGGGCCTTGAGGAAGACTGCATCGTATAGCGCCGTCAGCACCGTGTTCTTCGCATTGCCGGTGTTGTTCAGCGCGGCCGTGTCGTTGTTGCGGTTGTGGTGGGCCAGGCGCAGCACCAGCGGGCCGGCGGCGTACGCCAGCGCAGCGCCGAACTGGCGCTGCGCTGTGCTGTCGCCGGCCACTTCGCCCACGCCGTACACCACTTCCGCATTGAAGCCCTTGAACACCGGCGACGCATACTTGACCGCGTTGTCCATGCGGCTGGCGCTGTTGCCGGTGGCCGCCATCAGGTTCTTGGTGTCGCCCGCCGTGCCGGAGCCGAACGGGTCCGCCGCGGCCACCGCCAGGTACTGCGGCGTGTACTGGCGGCCCAGGGTCAGCGTGCCGGCGTGCTTGCTGTGCAGGCCCACATAAGCCTGGCGGCCGAACAGCAAGCCGCCCTGCCCCATGGCGCCGGTGTCCGCCTGGAAGCCGTTCTCCAGCAGGAAGACGGCCGACATGCCGCCGCCCAGGTCTTCGGTGCCCTTGAACCCGAGGCGCGAACCGGCTTCCACCCCCGATGTGAGCCTGGTGCTGCTGGCCGCGCCGCCGCTTTCGCGCACCAGCGCCACGTCCACAATGCCGTACACCGTTACGTTGCTTTGGGCGACAGCCGCCCCTGCCGATGCGCCCAGCATGAGCGCAAGCATGGTCTTCTTCATTTTTTGTCCCTGTTTTTAGGTGGCTCCGCGATGAAGGCGGGATAGCGAGCCTGGCCATCCCGCCTGTATGGCGCTTACGAACCGAAGCCGCCGCCGCCCGGCGTTTCAATGGCAAACACGTCGCCGGCTTTCATGTCCGCCGTGTGGGTGGCGCCGAACTCCTCGATGGAGCCGTCGCCGCGCTCCACCCAGTTGCGGCCCAGCGCGCCCGGCGCGCCGCCCTGCAGGCCGAAAGGCGCGATGCGGCGGTGGCCGGCCAGGATGTTGGCCGTCATCGCTTCCAGGAAGCGGATGCGGCGCAGCGCCCCGTCGCCGCCCTGCCGCGCGCCCTTGCCGCCGCTGCCGCGCCGGATGGCGTGGGTCTCCACCAGCACCGGGAAGCGCCACTCGAGCACCTCCGGATCGGTCATGCGCGAGTTGGTCATATGGGTTTGCACGGCGGCCGTGCCATCGAAACCCGGTCCGGCGCCGGAACCGCCGGCGATGGTCTCGTAGTACTGGTGCTGATCGTTGCCGAAGGTGAAGTTGTTCATGGTGCCCTGCGAGGCCGACATCACGCCCAGCGCGCCGTACAGCGCATCGGTGACGTACTGCGACACTTCGACGTTGCCCGCCACCACCGCCGCCGGATAGCGCGGATTGAGCATCGAGCCTTCCGGGATAATGAGCTTGAGCGGCTTGAGCACGCCCTCGTTCATCGGGATGTCGCTGTCGATCAGCGTGCGGAACACGTACAGCACGGCCGCCTTGCAGACCGACAGCGGCGCATTGAAGTTGGTCGGGCGCTGTTCGCTGGTGCCGGTGAAGTCCACCGTGGCGCTGCGGCTGGCATGGTCGATGGTCAGCCGCACCTTGAGGATGGCGCCGTCGTCCATTTCGTAGGCGAAGCTGGCGTCGCGCAGGCCGCCGATGGCCTTGCGCACCGCCGCTTCGGCATTGTCCTGCACGTGCTGCATATAGGCCAGCACCACGTCCTGGCCGTAGGTGGACACGGCTTTCAGCAGCTCGTTGGCGCCGGTTTCGCAGGCGCCCAGCTGGGCGATCAGGTCCGAGATGTTCTGGTCGATATTGCGGCTCGGCCAGGGGCCGGCCCCAAACAGGCCGCGCACCAGCGGCTCCAGGAATACGCCCTTGTCGACGATCTTGATGTTGTCCAGCAGCACGCCCTCTTCCTCAATGGTGGTGCTGTTGGGCGGCATGGAGCCGGGCGTGATGCCGCCCACGTCGCCGTGGTGGCCGCGCGCGGCGACATAGAACAGCGGCTCGGGGCCGTCGCCATGCACCGGGCATACCACGGTAATGTCCGGCAGGTGGGTGCCGCCGTTGTAGGGCACGTTGAGCACATAGGCATCTCCCGGCGCCATGCTGGCCGCATGCTCGCGGATCACGCACAGCACGCTGTCGCTCATGGAACCCAGGTGCACGGGAATATGCGGCGCGTTGGCGATCAGGTTGCCGTGGCTGTCGAAGATGGCGCAGGAGAAGTCCAGGCGCTCCTTCATGTTGACCGAGTAGGCGGTGTTCTCCAGCGTGGTGCCCATCTGCTTGGCAATCGCCATGAACAGGTTGTTGAAAATTTCCAGGTGGATCGGGTGCACGGCGGTGGTCATCCGGTGCGCGCTGCCGGCAGCGGCCACGCGCTCAAGCAGCAGCGTGTGGTCCGGCAGCACCCGCGCGCTCCAGCCGGCGTCCACCACCGTGGTGGCGATCTGCTCGCGGATCAGCGCCGGGCCGGCAATGCGGCTGCCCACCGGCAGCTCGGCGCGCACGTGCAGCGCAATCGGCACGGTCCGGCCGTCGACGTAGCTGTCAACGTAGCTGTCCGCGCTCCTGGCGCCCTCGCCGCCCTCGCCGCCCCCGGCGGCGGGAACCTCGATGACGAAGCTGGCGCCGCCGCCGGCGCCGATGGCTTCGGCCGACACCGACTCGATCACCAGCGGCTGGCCTTCCATGACGAAGCCGAAGCGCGCGCGGTACAGCGCCGCGAACGACGCCGACATCTCTTCCACGCTGCCCAGCGCGATCACGAAGGCCGAGTCGCTGTCCTGGTATTTCAGGCGCGCGCACAGTTCAACACGGATGTCTTCCTGCGCCACCTGCTGCTCCAGCAGTTCGGTGGCGGCCTGCTTGGCCAGCGCGACCAGGCGCGGCTGCAGCGCGTCCAGCACTGCCTCCGTCAGCGGCTGCTCGACGGCGCCTTCGCGCATGGCGCGGATATCGGCCAGGCCCATGCCGAAGGCCGACAGCACGCCGGCAAAGGGATGGATCACGATCTTGGTCATGCCCAGCACGTCGGCCACGCGGCAGGCATGCTGGCCGCCGGCGCCGCCGAAGCAGCACATGGCGTAGCGGCTCACGTCGTAGCCGCGTTCGACGGAAATCGACTTGATGGCCTGCGCCATATTGTCCACCGCCACCGCCAGGAAGCCGTCGGCCACGGCCGAGGGCGACAGCCGGGTGCCGGTTTCGCGTTCGATCTTCTGCGCCAGCTCGCCGAAGGCGCGCGCCACTACTTCGCGGTCCAGCGGCAGGTCGCCGCTGGGCCCGAACACGTGCGGGAAGTGCTCCGGCTGGACCCGGCCCAGCATCACGTTGCAGTCGGTGACGGTCAGCGGGCCGCCCTTGCGGTAGCTGGCCGGGCCCGGGTTGGCGCCGGCCGATTCCGGCCCCACCTTGAAGCGGCCGTTCTCGAAGCTGCAGATCGAGCCGCCGCCCGCCGCCACCGTATGGATATGCATCATCGGCGCGCGCACCCGCACGCCGGCCACCACGGTTTCAAACACGCGCTCATAGGCGCCGTCGTAATGCGCCACGTCGGTCGAGGTGCCGCCCATGTCGAAGCCGATCACCTGCTGCAGGCCGATCGCCTCGCAGCTCTTGACCGCGCCGACGATGCCGCCGGCGGGGCCGGACAGGATGGCGTCCTTGCCCTGGAAGCGGGCGGCGTCGGTCAGGCCGCCGTTCGACTGCATGAACATGATGCGCACGTCCCCGGTGTCGGCCGACACCCGCGACACGTAGTCGCGCAGCACCGGCGACAAATAGGCGTCCACCACCGTGGTGTCGCCCCGGCCGACGATCTTCATCAGCGGGCTGACCTGGTGGCTGACCGAGATCTGCGCAAACCCGGCTTGCTCGGCCAGCGCCCGCAGGCGCTGCTCATGCTGCGGGTAGCGGTAGGCATGCATCAGCACGATCGCAATGGCCCCGATGCCCTGCTCGCGCAGGCCGGCGAACTGGCGCCGCAGCTGCGCCTCGTCCGGCGCCTGCAGCACTTCGCCGTGGGCGCCGATGCGCTCGTCGATCTCGATCACCTGCTCGTAGATCAAGTCCGGCAGCGCGATGCGCATGGCAAAGATGTCCGGCCGGTCCTGGTAGCCGATGCGCAGCTGGTCGGCGAAGCCGCGCGTGATGGCCAGCGCGGTACGCGCGCCCTTGCGCTCCAGCAGCGCGTTGGTGGCGACGGTGGTGCCCATCTTGATCACTTCGATCTGTTCGGCCGGCAGCGGATCGCCGGTTTTCAGGCCCAGCAGGTCGCGCATGCCTTGCGTCACGGCGTCTGCATAGCGTTCGGGATACTCGGACAGCAGCTTGTGCGTGACCAGCTTGCCGTCCGGGCGGCGCGCCACGATGTCGGTGAAGGTGCCGCCCCGGTCTACCCAGAACTGCCAGCGGAGTTGTTGCGCACGGATGTCGTTTTTCATGGTGTTGCCTCTGTTATTTCTTGGTTTCTGAAGTTCTTGATTTCTCAATGGCCAACCAGGTCGGATTCAAGCTTCTTGCCTGCGGTCTCGGGCAGCGTCAGGGCCGCCAGTATCATCACGCCGTAGGCGGTGCCGGCGAACACGCCGATGGCCTCGCCCAGCGCCATCGACTGGCTGCTCAGGCCTATCATCAGCGGGAACAGCGAGCCCACCGCGCGGCCCATGTTGTAGCTGAAGCCCTGGCCGGAGCCGCGGATCTCGGTCGGGAACAGCTCGGTCAGGAAGGCGCCCATGCCGCTGAACACGCCGGACACGCAGAAGCCCAGCGGGAAGCCGAGGAACAGCATCACGTTGTCGGTCACCGGCAGGCGGGTGTACGCCAGGGCGACGCACATGGAACCGGTGGCGAACAGGATGAAGTTCTTCTTGCGGCCCAGGTAGTCGGTCAGGAAAGCGCTGACGATGTAGCCCACGTAGGAGCCGACGATCACCATGGCCAGGTAGCCGCCGGTGCCCAGCACCGTCAGGTGGCGCTCGGTCTTCAGGAAGGTCGGCAGCCAGGTGGTAATGGCGTAGTAACCGCCCTGGGCGCCGGTGGTCAGCAGCACGGCGCGCACCGTAATGCTGAGCATCTTGGGCGAGAAGATCGCCGTGAACGGGGCGCGCTGCTCGGTGCTGGCTTTCTTCTGCAGCGCCACGAACACTTCCGGCTCATCGACGAAGCGGCGGATGAAGATCACGAACAGCGCCGGCAGTATTCCCAGCAGGAACAGCGAACGCCACGCCCATTCCGGCGGCAGCAGCGAGAACATCAGCGCGTACAGCAGTGCCGACACGCCCCAGCCGATGGCCCAGCCAGCCTGCACCATGCCGACCGCCTTGCCCCGGTCCTTGGCGCGGATCACCTCGCCGATCAGGATGGCGCCGGCGGTCCACTCGCCGCCCATGCCAAAGCCCATCAGGCCGCGCGCCCACAGCAGCTGCTCGAAGTTCTGCGCAAAGCCGCACAGCACGGTGAAGAAGGCGAACCACAGGATGGTCAGCTGCAGCGTCTTGACGCGGCCGATGCGGTCCGACAGGATGCCGGCGATCCAGCCGCCGGCGGCGGAAGTCAGCAACGTGACAGTGCCGATCAGGCCCGCGTCGCCCTTGGACAGGCCCCAGGTGGCAATCAGGGTCGGTATCACGAAGCTGAGGAATTGCGTGTCCATCGCGTCCAGCGCGTAACCGATCTTGCAGCTCCAGAAGGTGCGCCGCTCCTTGCCCGTCAATTCAAAGAACCAGGAAAAAAATCCTTCCTTGCGTTCGCCGCTTAGTGCTGATGTGTTCATGCTGGTCTCCCGTTTTTTTGGCGCAGCACTCCCCGTTCGGACACGTTGGGCGGGTCCGTTGGCGGCGCTGCATGGTTTATGAAACTAGAATGCTGCTAATGAGGCATTGCGTATGTCCGTCACCAGCATGTAGCCCGGCTGGTGCGTGATCGCAAGCGGAAGCTTGGCCTGCCGTATGGCTTCCTGGGGCGTCACCCCGCAGGCCCAGAAGACAGGCAGCTCGTCCGGCATGATTTCGACCGGGTCGCCGTAGTCGGGCCGGTGGATGTCGGCAATGCCGATGGTGGCCGGGTCCCCGAGATGCACCGGCGCGCCGTGCACCGCCGGGTAGCGGCTGGTGATCTGGATGGCGCGGATCGCATCGGCGGCCTTCATCGGCCGCATCGACACCACCATCTGGCCGCCAAACGGGCCGGCGCTCTGGTTCAGGATATTGGTGCGGTACATGGCCACGTTGCGGCGCTGTTCGATGTGGCGCAGCCGGATGCCGGCATCCATCAGCATCTGCTCGAAGGAGAAGGAGCAGCCGATGGCAAACACCACCAGGTCGTCGCGCCACAGCTCGTGCAGCGCATAGGCCTGCTCCGCCAGCTGGCCGCCACGATAGATGTTGTAGCCGGGCGTGTCGGTGCGCAGGTCCATGTCTTCCCCCAGCCGGCCGACATTCCACTGCCCCGGCTCGCCCACCGCCAGCAACGGGCAGGCACGCTGGTTGCGCTGGCAGAACAGCAGGAAGGCATCGGCCTGCGACTGCGGCAGGATCACCAGGTTGGCCTGGGCGTACTCGCCGCAATAACCTGCCGTGGGCAAGCGGAACTCGCCGCTGCGTACCTTGTGCCGTAATTCGAGTGGGGTCATGGGTGTCTCGCTGAAAAGGATGAACAAAACTGCATGAGTGAAGAATAGTCTTGAACCTTACCGCTTGCTATCTAGTTATTTTTGCTGTTGCTGTTCAGTTTTTCTTACCGCCGTGCGCTATCCCGGTGCAGAGGGTTAAGGTATTCTTTACTAATGAATACCCGCTTCCTGGAAACCTTCGTCACGCTCGCCCAGCTGCGCAGCTTCCGTGCCACGGCCCGCGCCCTGCACGCGACGCCGGCCGCCATTTCCTTGCGCATCAAGACCCTGGAAGAGGAATTGCAGACCGAACTGATCGACCGGGGCAGCAAGGATTTCCGCCTGACGGCCAACGCCGAGTACTTGCTGGGGCACGCCAAAGCGGTGGTCGACGCGGTGCGCAGGCTGCAGACGGCGGCGCACAAGGACAGTGCAATCCGGGGCCGGCTGCGGCTCGGGGTGATCGAATCGGTGGTCCACAGCTGGCTGGCGCAATACATCCGCGAGCTCAATGTGTTGTATCCGGAACTCGAAGTCGACCTCGCGGTCGATATGAGCAATGTGCTGGAGCGGCGCTTGCGGGCGCGCGAACTGGACCTGGTGATCCAGGTGGAAGGCGTGGAAAGCAGCGATATCGTATCGGAGGCGCTGGCGGTATATCCGCTGCACTGGATTGCGCGCCGCGGATTAATCGACACGCGCAAAGAGGGATTGAATCAGCGCCTGCTGCAGCTTCCCATATTAACTTTTGGACGTGGAACCGCACCGCACCGCATGGTGGAAGAAATCGTCAGCAAAATGGCAAATCTGGCGATGATACCGCTGGAACAAACGCGTATTACCTGCTCGCCATCGGTGGCCGCCATCGTGCAGCTGATAAAAGACGGCTATGGCGTGGCCGCCATTCCCAGCCTGTTTGTCGTCAGCTCGCTCGACAGCGGCGAGTTTATCGAATTGCCGGTACAGCCGGAACCGCCGTCGATTATCGTTTCGATGTGCTTTCATTCAAATGCGGAAATGCTGGTGCATGCTGCCGCCAATGCAGCGCGGCAAGCGTGCGCCGGTTATTGCGCGCAAGTCGATCCGCGCTATATTAAATCGCTGGGCTGATATGGACAGCGCTGTGCCAGGCCACCCGGGGCTTCATCGGCTCAATCGGTTTGTCCTGGCAGGCAGCCAATGTGAAGGCGGCAGCCAGCATCAAGGTCAGCAAGGTCACGTTTCGCATCACGTTCTCCCTCCCGTTGCGGTTCTTTCAGCATAGCAGCTAGCGCGGCAGATGGGCGCACGCGGCGGCCGCACGCCTGGCCCCGCCGGCGTGACTTTCATGCCAACTTCCGGCGCGAACGCGCCAGTTTTAGGTTCGCCGCGAGGACACCACGATGCCGCCCACAATGAGCAGGAAGGCGGCGCCGTGGTACAGATGCGGCGCCTCGCCCAGAAACGCGGACGACATCAGCGCGGCGAACAGCGGCGTGAGATTGCTGAAGAACGCCGCCACGCTGGGCCCGGCGCGCTGCACGCCGGCGCCCCAGCAGCGGAAAGCAATCACCGCCGGCCCGATGGCCACATAGGCCAGCGCTGCCGCCAGCGTCCAGCTCCATTGAATATGCGCATCGGTAACAGCCCATTCGCCGGCGGCAAATATGCCGGACCACATCACTCCGAATCCCACTTGCGCCAACAGGAAACTGGCCCATTGCGAACGTATCGCCGCCGGTTCAATCGGGCGCGTCAGCAGCCAGCTGTATATAGACCAGGCGATGGTGGCGAATATCATGAAGATATCGCCGGCCACCAGCCGCAATTCAAGCAAATGCCGCGCATCGCCGCGCGCCAATACCAGCAAGACGCCGGCGATCGATAATGCCGCGCCCATCATTTGCTGGCGCGAAACCTTGGCGCCGAAAAACAGCCAGCCGGTCAGCATCATCCATACCGGCATGCCCGCGGCCACCAGCGTGACATTAATCGGCGTGGAGCTTTGCAATGCGAGATATTGCAGCGCGTTATATAAGCCGATACCCAACAGGCCCAATAAGGCAAAGCGGCGCCAGTTTTGCCATAAGCCGCTGCCGCGCCGGAATACCGGGCCGGCCAATGGCAGCAATATTAACAGGGCGATGCCCCAGCGCAGGAAATTGAGCGTAATGGGCGGCACCACGTCATGGACCATGCGGCCGACAATGGCATTACCCGCCCACAGCAGCGGCGCGAGCGTCAGGAGAAATATGGTGTAGGGAGTCATAGAGGGTGGATTCTAGCAGGGGCGGCAAGAGAAGTTCCCGCCGGGGGCTGGGGCGCGGTAAAATAGCCGTTGCTTCTTCTACGAACTCTCACAATATGAAACTCTCCAAACAGCACAGCATGTACGAGTCGGACCACACCCTGTTCATCAAACAGCTGAAGGCCCAGAATCCAAAAATGGAGCAAGGCCAGCGCGAAGGCCGCGCCCTGCTGTGGGACAAGGAATCGACTCCGCTGACCGAACAGGAACGCGTGCGCGCTTCGACCGTGAAGCAGCAGGCTTACGTCTACCAGAACAAACTGTAAGACCGGCCTGAACGACACCTGAACGGCACAGCATGTCGCCGACGGATGCGGTGGAGGTCGCCGCAGCGCTTGAACACAGCGCCGAACCGGTAGCGGATGGCGCCGCGCTGGCACGCCTGTATGGCGAGCCCATGCTAAAAATGCCGAACGACCTCTACATTCCGCCGGATGCGCTGGAAATCTTCCTGGAGGCGTTCGAAGGCCCGCTGGACTTGCTGCTGTACCTGATCCGCAAGCAGAACTTCAACATCCTCGACATCCCGATGGCGCAGCTGACGCTGCAATACCTGAAGTATGTGGACCAGATCCGCCTGTCCAACCTGGAACTGGCGGCCGAGTACCTGCTGATGGCGGCCATGCTGATCGAGATCAAGTCGCGCATGCTGCTGCCGCAGCGGCAGTCCGAGATCGAGATCGAGGCGGGCGACCCGCGCGCCGAGCTGGTGCGCCGCCTGCTGGAGTACGAACAGATCAAGCTGGCGGCCTACGACCTGAACGCCGTGCCGCAGCTGGGACGCGACTTCGTACGCAGCCAGGTGTACATCGAGCAGAGCCTGACGCCGGCCTGGCCGGACGTGTGCGCGGCCGACCTGCAGCAAGCCTGGCTGGGCCTGATGAAGCGGGCCAAGCTGGTGCAGCACCACAAGATCAGCCGCGAGGAGCTGTCCGTGCGCGAGCACATGACCGGCATCCTGCGCCGTTTGCAGTCGCAGCGCTTCGTCGAGTTCGCCGAGCTGTTCGACGTGGCCGGCGGTCCGCCGGTGGTGGTGGTCAATTTCGTCGCCCTGCTGGAGCTGGCGAAAGAGACGCTGATAGAAATTACCCAGGCCGAACCGTTCGCGCCTATCTATGTGCGGCTGGCGTATTCGCCGGCCTGAATAAGAAGATAAAAGAGAACAAGACCATGAAAATCATTTCCTCCATCGAAGAATTGCGCGACCACCTGAGCGGCCAGCTGCGCACCGCATTCGTGCCGACCATGGGCAACCTGCATGAAGGCCATTTGTCGCTGATGCGCCTGGCGCGCAAGCACGGCGACCCGGTGGTGGCGTCCATCTTCGTCAACCGCCTGCAGTTCGGCCCGAACGAGGATTTTGAAAAATACCCGCGCACCTTCCAGGCCGATGTGGAGAAGCTGGAAAAGGAAGGCGTGTACGTGCTGTTCGCGCCGACCGAGAAGGATATGTACCCGGAGCCGCAGGAATACCGCGTGCAGCCGCCGGACGGCCTGGGCAACACGCTGGAGGGCGAGTTCCGCCCCGGCTTCTTCACCGGCGTGAGCACGGTGGTGATGAAGCTGTTCTCCTGCGTGCGTCCGCGCGTGGCCGTGTTCGGCAAGAAGGATTACCAGCAGCTGATGATCATCCGTAACATGAGCCGCCAGTTCGCACTGCCCACCGAGATCATCGCTGCCGAAACCTACCGCGCCGACGACGGCCTGGCGCTGTCCTCGCGCAATATGTATCTGTCGCCGGACGAGCGCGCCGAAGCGCCGGCGCTGTACCAGAGCCTGAACTTCGTGGCCAATGAAATGCGCGCCGGCCACCTGGACATCTACCAGCTGGAGCACCAGGCCATGGAAGCGCTGGCCAAGCGCGGCTGGCAGCCGGACTATATTTCCATCCGCAAGCGCAACGACCTGCAGCCGCCGGCCGCCGGCGACCTGGCGCAAGGCACGCCGCTGGTGGTGCTGGCCGCCGCCAAGCTGGGCACCACGCGCCTGATCGACAACCTGGAAATCTGAGCCGGAGCGGCACTGCGGCAAAACAACGGTGGCGGTCCGCAGCGGCCACCACCGTGCTAAGCTGTTCTTTCCGAGCTGCAGCTCCCATCGCGAGGCGCCCCATGCGGTTTGCACACCCTGCCCTGCTTTCCCTGCTCTGCACAGCCCTGCTGCCGCTTTCCGCCGGCGCCCAGCCCGGCACCGTCCACGTCTACGGCCTGGTCGACCTGTATCTCGGCCGCTCGGCCACCAGCGGCGTGCCCGTGCGCGGCAACGTCCTCAACAGCGGCGGCATGACCACCTCCTACTGGGGCGTGGGCGGCCTGGAGAAGCTGGGCGGCGGCCAATCGGCCAGCTTCGCCATCGAAGGCTTCATGCGCGTCGACACCGGCGAGCAGGGCCGCACACCGGGCGAAGGCCAGTTCACGCGCGCCGCCTATGTGGGCCTGAACGGCAACTGGGGCGCCACCAAGATCGGCCGGGTGCCGAACCCGCTGTTCCAGGCCTCGGCGGCGCTCAACCCCTACGGCTTCTCGACCCGGCTCTCGCCGCTGATGACGCAGATGTGGATCGTGCCTTACGGCAGTTCCTCGGCCGGCGATTCAGGCTGGAGCAATGCGGTGCACTACACCTCGCCGGTGGTCAACGGCGTCAACGTGGTGGCGCAGTACGGCCTGGGCGAGCATGCGGCCAACAGCCCCGGCAACAACAAGGTGGCGGTATTGAAATACACGGGATCGGCGCTGAGCGCGGCGGTGGCGGCGCAGGACATCGGCTACGGCATCGGCATCAGCAACGCGGCGCCCAGCCAGCGCACCTATTTCGCCGGCGCGGCGTATGACTTCAAGGTGGTCAAGGCATATGCCAGCGTGGCGCGCAATACCCAGGAAGGCAGCGGGCGCACCACCCGCACCACGCACCTGGGCCTGCAAGTGCCGCACGGCGCCGGGCGCTGGCTGCTGGCCTGGGCGCGCGCCCAGGAGCGCGCGTTCCTGAAGGCGCCGTTCCGGCGCGACACGGCGGCGGCCGGCTACGACTACAACCTGTCGCTGCGCACCGACGTGTATGCGTCCTACCTGTACGACAAGATCAGCACCACCGCCGACGGCAACAGCTTCGCCCTCGGCATCCGGCACAAGTTCTAGCCCGCTTCGCCGGAGATGCTCTGGGTCCAGGCCAGCGCCGACAGGTGGGCCTTGTTGACCTCGGCCGGTGTCAGGCTGAGCGCGCCGGCCAGCGAGGACACCAGGTTGCTGTTCAGTTCGCACGCCTCGGCCAGCGCCAGGTACTGGCCGTATTTGCCCGAGCGCGACAGCAGCGCCGCCACCACGTCGTCCGACAGCTGGATGCTGGACAGCACCTCCTCCATCGGAATGCCGAGCAGCCGGTCCAGCAGCGAGAACATGCCGGCCACGAAGATATTCTCGGCGTCCGCCTTGCCCAGCGCCTTGGCGCCCAGCAGCTCGGCCAGGCGGCCGCGCACCACGGCCGTTTCCAGCAGCACCGGCGAGTAGCCGCTGGTGCTGGCCGTGGCCAGCAACAGCGTCAGCCAGCGGTACAGCGGCGCATAGCCCAGCAAGGTGATGGCCTGGCGCAGCGAGGCGATCTCGCGCCCGGCGCCGAAGCCGGCCGAATTGATGTAGCGCAGCAGCTTGTAGGACAGCGCGGCGTCGCGCTTGAGCACATCCTCCAGCTGCTTGATGTCGGCGTTCGCGTTCACCATCTGCATCAGCTGCATGATGATGGTCTGCGCGGGGTTCATGCCCTTGGCATCCCCGCCGGGGCGCGGCGTCAGGTGCAGCTTGCCGACGAAGGCGTCCAGGCCGAGCGCGGCGCAGGCGTCGAAGTCGGCCCAGGTGGTGACCGGGCGGCCCACCATGCGCAGGTTGGACGCTTTCAGCGCCGCGTAGGACCGCGCTTGCGCGGCCACGTCGGCGCCGGTGAATTTCACTTCCACGTAGGAGGCGATGGTGCCCAGCCGGCTGCCCACGCGGGCCAGGTCGGCGTCGCGCAGCAGGATGCCGACGCCGCCGGCGCGCAGCGCCTGCACCGCCGCCAGCGTGTCCGGGTTGGCCAGCGCCACCGCCTTCAGCGACAGCACCGTGTGCTCGGGCGGCATGTTGTACAGCGCGTCGGTCGACAGCATGCCCGGCACCGCTTCCAGGAACAGCGTCTTGTCGCGCAGCAGCCAGCCGTGTTCTTCGCTGTTGACTTCGGCGGCCACGAAGGCCACCAGGTCTTCCAGCGCGGCCTGGGTCGGCAAGGCGACCTGGCCGGCGCCGCCCTGCCACGTCAGTTCGTACCCGACCACGCGCTGCCTGGGGTCCAGCAGCGGTTCACGAACAAGATAATTGGTCTGATGCATGTTGTGGTCGCATAAAGTCAAAAAGGCCGGCGCGTGCGCCGGCCCGTGCCCCGCGGGCCTGCCGTTGCGGTCAGGCGCCGAGTTTTTCGAAGATCTTGTTCAGCTTCTCGTCCAGCGTGGCGGCCGTGAACGGCTTGACCACGTAGCCGTTGGCGCCGGCCTGGGCGGCGGCGATGATGTTTTCCTTCTTCGCTTCGGCCGTCACCATCAGCACCGGCAGCTTGGCCAGCGCGGGATCGGCACGGATATTTTGCAGCATGGTCAGGCCGTCCATATTCGGCATGTTCCAGTCGGAGACCACGAAGTCGAACTGCTCCGCGCGCAGCTTGGCCAGGGCCATGACACCGTCTTCTGCCTCGTCCACATTGGCGTAACCCAGTTCCTTCAACAGATTCCGGACGATGCGGCGCATCGTCGAAAAATCGTCAACTACTAAAAATTTCATCTTTGGATCTGCCATGAATTACTCCGTTGTTTCTCTTACGCGGTTGTTAATAGTGTCTATAAGCACGAGCTATTTGTAGCATAGCATTTTCGTTGCCCTAAGGCGAACAAAGTAGCAGTAATACGTCACCCTGCACGTCATACGCGCAACGCGCGCATGCCGTGCGTTGCCAGGTAACCAAGCACCATGCCCGGCAAGGCCTGCAGCGCTCCCACCTCGTGCGTGGCGCCGACCGCGATCGCTTCGCGCGGCATGCCGAACACCACGCAGCTGGCTTCGTCCTGGGCAAAATTATACGCCCCTGCATTCTTCATCTCCAACATGCCGGCCGCGCCGTCCTTGCCCATGCCGGTCAGGATCACGCCGACCGCGTTCTTGCCGGCGAACTGAGCGGCCGAGCGGAACAGCACGTCGACCGACGGGCGGTGGCGGTTGACCGGTTCGCCCTGGTCGATCTTGGTCATGTAGTTGGCGCCGGACCGCGCCAGGGTCAGGTGCGAATGGCCGGGGGCGATGTAGGCGTGGCCAGGCAGCACGCGCTCGTTGCCTTGCGATTCGATGACGGCGATCTTGCACAGCGAGTCCAGGCGCTTGGCGAAGGACTTGGTGAAGCCCTCCGGCATGTGCTGCGTGATCAGGATGCCGGGGCAGTCGGACGGCATCTGCATCAGGAATTCGCGGATCGCCTCGGTGCCGCCGGTGGAGGCGCCGATGATGATCAGTTTTTCCGACGACATCAGCGGGTTGCGCAGCTGCGGCAAGGCGGCCTGGCCGGCGGCGCCGGCCTGCGGCAGGGTACGCGCGCGCACGCGGGCCTTGGAGGCGGCCCGGATCTTGTCGGCGATCAGGTCGGTGTATTCGCGCATGCCGCTCTGGATGGAAATTTTCGGCTTGGTGACGAAATCGACTGCGCCCAGTTCCAGCGCGCGCATGGTGATTTCCGAGCCGCGCTCGGTCAGCGAGGACACCATCACCACCGGCATCGGGCGCAAGCGCATCAGCTTTTCCAGGAAGTCGAGGCCGTCCATTTTCGGCATTTCCACGTCCAGCGTCAGCACATCCGGGTTGGTCTGCTTGATCAGCTCGCGCGCCACCAGCGGATCGGGCGCCGCGCCCACCACTTCCATGTCGGGCTGGTTGTTGATGATTTCGGTCATCACGCTGCGGATCAGCGCGGAGTCGTCTACGATCAGGACTTTGATCTTCATGATGGGTACGGTGTTTTTATTGGTTGGAACGCTGTGTCAAAACAGCTCGATCTCGCCGGCCACGGGCTGCTTCTTGAGGCGGCTGGCGTATTCGATCTCGCGTTTGGCCAGCGTGTCGTTGTGCGACTGCATCAGCTTCTTGACCAGCACCTTGCCGGTGCGCGGGAAGAAGTACACCTTGCGCGGGTAGATGTCGTTCAGGTCCTCGGCCACGATGCGGATTTTTTCATTGCGCAGGAAGGTCTGCACGAAGGCGGCGTTGCGTTCGCCCACGTTGATGGCGGTGAAGCCCTTGAGCACCGCGCCGCCGCCGAACACCTTCGCTTCCAGGTTGTCGCGCCGCGCGCCCGCCTTCAGCAGGTCGTTGATCAGGATCTCCATGGCGTAGGTGCCGTAGCGCGCCGAGGCCGAGATCGGGCTGTTCGGATCGCTGCCGCCGTCGGGCAGCATGAAGTGGTTCATGCCGCCCAGGCCCGTCACGCGGTCGCGGATGCAGGCCGACACGCAGGAACCGAGCACCGTCACGATCAGCATGTCCTTGGCCGTGAAATAGTACTCGCCCGGCAGGATCTTGGCCGCGTCGCAGTCGAAGGTCCGGTCGTAATAGACGTTGGTGGCAAATTGTTCTAAATCCATGGCGCGCCCTTAGTGTTCTATCTTCTGTCCAGCTCATACACGGTCTTGCCGCGCAGCTTCAGCGAATCGGACACATACAGGAAATTCTCCGAGTGGCCGGCAAACAGCAGCGCGTCCGGTTTCATCAGCGGGACGAAGCGGGACAGTATTTTACGCTGAGTCGCCTTGTCGAAGTAAATCATCACGTTGCGGCAGAAGATCACGTCGAACGGGCCGGTCACCGGCCACTGGTCGGCCAGCAGGTTGAGCTGCTTGAAGGTGATCATGTTGCGCAGCTCGGGACGCACCCGCGCCATGCCTTCCTTGTCGCCCTTCCCTTTCAGGAAGAAGCGGCGCTGGCGCTCGGGCGACATCTTGTCCAGCCGGTCCATGGTGTAGACGCCGTTCGCGCCCGCGGCCAATACGTTGGTGTCGATGTCGGTGGCGATGATGGTGGCCGGGGGCGTCAGCGTGTTGTAGGCCTCGCACAAGGTCATGGCGATCGAGTACGGCTCCTCGCCGGTGGAGGCGGCCGAACACCAGACCGTGATGTCGCGCTTGTTCTTCACATGCTCGGCCAGCAGCGGGAAGTGGTGCGCCTCGCGGAAGAAGGAAGTCAGGTTGGTGGTCAGGGCGTTGGTGAAGGATTCCCACTCGTCGCCCAGGCGCCCCGCCTCCAGTTCGTCCAGGTATTTCATGAACGACGAAATGCCGGTGGCGCGCAGACGCCGCGCCAGCCGGCTGTACACCATCTCCTGCTTGCTGTCGGCCAGCGAAATGCCGGCCCGCTTGTAGATCAGGCCACGGACCCGTTCGAAGTCCCTGGAGTTGAAATCAAACTCTTTGACGGTGTCTTTTGAATGCGGCATTTGTAAACCCTTAAATCAACCTGCCTTGGAACAATGCCTGCTACGGCGTGCTGCCTGAAATCGCCTGTTAAAACTCTTCCCAATCATCGCCCGGCGCTGCCGAGGCGAGCTTCTTGGGCGGCGCCTTGGGGCTGGCCGTGGCCACCACCGCGGTGCGCGGCGCCGGCTTCGGGGCCGGCCTGGCGACGGACTTGACCGCCGCCGCGCGCGGCGCCGGCTGCGCCATCTGGTGCATGGCGTCGCTCGACAGCTTGAAGATGCTGACCGCGTGCGCCAGGTTCTGCGCCTGCTCCTGCATGCTCTCGGCCGCCGCCGCCGCCTCTTCCACCAGGGCCGCGTTCTGCTGCGTCATTTCGTCCATCTGCGTGATGGCCTGGTTCACTTCCTCGATGCCGTTGCTCTGCTCCTGCGTGGCGGCGGTGATTTCGCCCATGATATCAGCGACCTGCTTGATCGACGTGACAATCAGCTCCATGGTCTGGCCGGCTTCGTCCACCAGGCGGCTGCCCGCGTCCACCTTGTCCACCGAATCGCCGATCAGCTCCTTGATTTCCTTGGCGGCGCCGGCCGAGCGCTGCGCCAGGTTGCGCACCTCGGATGCCACCACCGCGAAGCCGCGGCCCTGTTCGCCGGCGCGCGCCGCTTCCACCGCCGCGTTCAGCGCCAGGATGTTGGTCTGGAAGGCGATGCCGTCGATGACACCGATAATATCGACGATCTTGCTGGACGAGGCCTTGATCGAACCCATGGTTTCCACCACTTGCGACACCACCGAACCGCCCTTCACCGCCACCGAGGAGGCCGACACGGCCAGCTGGTTGGCCTGGCGCGCGTTGTCCGCGTTCTGTTTCACGGTGGAGGTCAGTTCCTCCATCGAGCTGGCGGTCTCCTCCAGCGAGCTGGCCTGCGACTCGGTGCGCGAGGACAGGTCGGCATTGCCGGAGGCGATTTCCTGCGAGGCCACGGTGATGGTCTCGGTGCTGGTGCGCACGTCGCTGACGGTGCGTACCAGGCTGTCGTTCATGTCCTTCAGCGCCTGCAGCAGTTCGCTGGTTTCATCCTTGCCCTCCACCCGCACCTGCGAGGTCAGCTCACCGCCGGCCACCTTCTGCGCCACCGCCACCGCGCCCTGCAGCGGACGCACGATGGAGCTGGTGATGATGATGGCGCCCACCACGCCGATGGCCACGGCCACGCCGCCCATCACGAACAGCATCACCATCAGCCGGGTGTCGGCCGAGACCGAGCCTTCCAGCACGTTGGTGGCCGCTTTCTGCTGCATGTCCACCAGGCCGTTCAGCGCCGCCAGCGTCTGCTGGTTGAGCGGGTCGATGCGGCTGGCGATCACTTTCGCCGCGCCTTCGCTGTTAAACGCCAGTACCTGGCCGATGGCTTCCTTGAAGGCCACGTCCACTTCCTTGTCGAGCGCGGCGATGTCGCTCAGCGCTTTCTTTTCCGCGTCGTCCAGGCCCAGGCTTTGCAGCTTCTCGCGCGCGCCGTCGTAGCGCTTGCGCTGTTCCTTGACTTTGTTCTCTTCCTTCTGCATCAGGCTCACGTCCGACTGCAGGCCGATATTGCGCATGGCGATGCCGGTTTCCAGCATCGCGCTCTTCATGGCGGCGGCCTGCAGCGTCTTGGCCGTGGTCAGTTCCAGGCCGGTGCGCAGCTCGCCCTTGTTGCGGTAGTTCAGTACGTTCGTCAGCAACACCATCGCGACCAGGATCAGCAAAATGCTGCCAAAGCCCAAACGCAGGCGGGTACCAATTTTAAAGTCGCGTAAATTCATCTCTATCTCCCTGTTTTTTTATGCGCGGCGGCGCCGCCTCTGCGGGCAGTCGCCACCGCTACTGCGCGGTCTTACGCAGCCAGCTTGTCGATCAGGCCCATCTCGGGGCTCGACATCAGCTTGTCGATGTCCACCAGGATCAGCATGCGCTCATCGATCGTGCCCAGGCCGATCATGTACTCGGTGCTGAAGGCCGTGCCCATTTCCGGCGCCGGCTTGACCTGCTCGGGCATCAGCGTGGTCACGTCGGACACCGAATCGACCACCATGCCGACCACGCGGCCGTTGATGTTCAGGATGATGACGACGGTGAACTGGTCGTACACCGGTTCGCCCAGGTTGAACTTGATGCGCATGTCCACCACCGGGATGATGATGCCGCGCAGGTTGATCACGCCCTTGATGAACTCCGGCGCGTTGGCGATGCGGGTCACCGCTTCGTAGCCGCGGATCTCCTGCACCTTCAGGATGTCGATGCCGTACTCCTCTTTACCGAGGGTGAAGGCGAGGAATTCTCGGCCGGCGATATCGCCGGCGTTCTGGATTGCGTCTGACATGATGGCTTCCTTCTAGCTAATGTACTTACTGATGTACTTACCGTGCTTACCGATACGAACTCAGTGTATTGGTTTATTCAGGAAAAAATGGATTCGTCGGCCAGTTGGCGCGAAGAGCGTATCAACGCCGCCACATCCAGGATCAGCGACACGCCGCCGTCGCCCAGTATGGTGGCGCCGGAAATGCCCGCCACCTTGCGGTAGTTCGACTCCAGGTTTTTTACCACCACCTGCTGCTGCCCGACCAGGTCGTCGATGAACAGCGCAGCCTTGCGCCCTTCTGTTTCCAGTATCACCACCAGCCCCTCGGACGGGTCCGTGAAGCGGGGCGTGATGTCGAACATCTGGTACAGGGGGATCAGCGGCAGGTATTCGCCGCGCACCTTGATGACCTTGCCCTTGCCGGAAATTTCCTTCACGTCCTCCGGCACCGGCTGCATCGATTCGATCACGAAGCCCAGCGGCAGGATGTAGATCTCTTCGCCCACCTTGATCGACATGCCGTCCAAAATCGCCAGCGTCAGCGGCAGCGAAATCGAAATCGTGGTGCCGAAGCCCTTGGCCGAGCGGATGTCCACCGTGCCGCCCATGGCGGTGATGTTGCGCTTGACCACGTCCATGCCCACGCCGCGCCCGGACACGTCGGTCACCTGCTCGGCGGTGGAGAAGCCCGGCGCGAAAATCAGCTGCCACACGTCGGCGTCGGCCATGTTGTCGGCCACCGGCAGGCCGGAAGACCTGGCCTTGGCCAGGATCTTGTCGCGGTTCAAACCGCCGCCGTCGTCCGACACTTCGATGATGATATTGCCGCCCTGGTGGCTGGCCGACAGGAACAGCCGTCCCGCGTCGGTCTTGCCGGCGGCGCGCCGCACCTCCGGCATTTCAATGCCGTGGTCGATCGAGTTGCGCACCAGGTGCGTCAGCGGATCGACGATGCGCTCGATCAGGCCCTTGTCCAGTTCCGTGGCGGCGCCGTTGGTGATGAAGTCGACCTTCTTGCCCAGCTTGGCGGCCAGGTCGCGCACCATGCGCGGGAAGCGCGAGAACACGAAGTCCATCGGCATCATGCGGATCGACATCACCGCTTCCTGCAGGTCGCGCGTGTTGCGGGTCAGCTGGCTCACGCTGTTGAGCAGGCGCTCGTGCACCATGGGGTCCAGGGTATCGACGCGCTGCTCGATCATGGCCTGCGTGATCACCAGTTCGCCCACCAGGTTGATCAGCTGGTCGACCTTTTCAATCGACACGCGGATCGAGGACGACTCGGCGCCACCGGCCGCGGCGGCGGGCTTGTCAGCCTCTTTCTTGACCACGGCGGCCTTCTTCTCCTCCTCGGCCGGCGTCACCGGCGCTGCCGGCTCGTCCTTGATGCCGGCCTTGGCGCGGATCGCCTCCACCGGCTCGAAGAAGCCGTAGCCGCGCGCGTCGTCGGCGCCGGCGGCCGCGTCCGCGCGGATCTGGTCGAGCGGCTGGAAGAAGCCGTAGCCCGGGCCTGCTGCGGCCGCCGGCTGGGCGGCCGCCGCCGCCGGCTCGGGGTCGAAGAAGCCGTAGCCCTGGTCCTGTTCCACCCGCTTGCGCTCGGCGCTTTCGACCGCCTGCTGCTCGGGCGTGAGCGCCGGCAGTTCGGACACCTGCATGTCGTCCGGGTTCAGGATGAAGGAACAGATCGAAATGATGTCGTCCAGGCTCTCGTGCGTGGTCACCAGCAGCGCGGTGCGGCCGCCGTCCAGCGGCGTGGTGCTCACCGCGCCCAGCAGGCCCACTTCGGCCGACAGCGCGTTGATCTCGCGCAGCTCCATCTGCGGCAGTTCCAGGCGGTAGCGCCGTCCGCCGCTGTGGTCCACGGCCTCCTCCTGCGCAGCGCTGAGGAAGGACGGCGCCACGTGCGACAGCTCGGCCACCACGTCCTGCGACAGCGACTGCAGCATCATGCGCACATTGGCCACCGCGTCCTGGTCCACCGCCGAACCGAGGCGGTGCCCGTCCAGCTGCATCTTCAGGATGTCCTTGGCCGCCAGGAAGGCGTCCACGTGCTCGGAAGTGAGCGCCATCTCGCCCTTGCGGATGCGGTCCAGCAGCGTTTCCAGGATGTGGGTCACTTCCGTCATGTCGTTCAGGCCGAACGTGCCGGCGCCGCCCTTGACGGAATGGGCGGTGCGGAAGATCGCGTTCAGATCCTCTTCGGTGGGCGCGGCCAGGTCGACCGCCAGCAACAGCCGTTCCATTTCAGCCAGCAGCTCCTCGGCCTCGTCGAAGAAGACCTGGTAGAACTGGCTAATGTCGATGGTCATGGCGCGACTCCATCAAGTGCTAAATACATGGCAGCCCCTTAGCCAATGACCTTTTTGACAACCTCGATGAGACGCTGCGGATCGAAAGGCTTGACCAGCCAGCCGTTGGCGCCGGCCGCGCGGCCCTTGGCCTTCATCTCGTCGGACGACTCGGTCGTCAGCATCAGGATCGGCGTCTTCTGGTAGGTCGGCAGCTCGCGCAGCAGCTTGATCAGCTGCAGGCCGTCCATGCGCGGCATGTTCTGGTCGGTCAGCACCAGGTCCACTGCCTGCAGCTTGGCTTTTTCCAGGCCATCCTGGCCGTCGACCGCTTCCACCACCTGGTAGCCGGCAGCCTTCAGGCTGAAGGCCACCATCTGGCGCAGGGAGCTGGAATCGTCAACTGCAAGTATTGTTTTAGCCATTATGTTTTCTCGCTATGTTCAAAGGTGTTACATTCGAATTGCATTCAGGGCGGCAGACCGGGCTCAGAACAGCTCGATGTCGCCGCTTTCCAGGTGTTTTTGGCTCACCGCCTTGCGTAGCACGCTGCGCAGCTCCAGGCTCTGGATCGCCAGCGCCATGCTGACTTTTCCAAGCAGGTCCACGATTTCTTCATTGTCGCTGTCGGGCACCATCTCGGCGCCGTGCGCGCCCAGGGTGCCGAGGAATTCGCGCAGGCCGGTCACCCGCTTCAGGGTGCGGTCGATCAGCTGGCTGGTCATGTCCTGGAACTGCATGCTGGTCACGGCCGCGTTCACATAGGCGCCCACCTGCTCGGACAGGGCCGACAGTTCGGCCTTCTGCTCGGGCGACGGCGAGCCGCCGTCCAGCAGCAGGTTGATGGCGGCCTGCTGCGCCGTCACGGTTTCATGGATGGCCATGAAATTGCGCGACAGCTTGTCGATCGCCTCTTCCAGCAGCAGATTGGTCTGGATCAGGTCGGTCTCGACTTCCGTCAGGTGGCGCCGCCCGTGGTCCGAAACGCCCGACAGCAGGCGCTTCACATGGGAACCCAGGATTTTTTTTCTCGTCATATCAGTCTCGTTCTCGATACCCGCCGTGGTGCGGCGTTGCTACTTCTTGTTCGGTGCGGCCGGCGCCGGCTGCCCCGCCGCTGCGGCCGCTGCCGCCGCTGCATTGGTCGCGTCGGTGTCGGTGCCCACGTCCAGTTTGGCGCCGTCGCGCGACACCGCGTCCTCGGTTTTCTTGTTCATCACCACGATGCTGATGCGGCGGTTGATGGGATTGAAGGGATCGAGCCGGTCCAGGTGCACGGCCGAAGCCAGGCCCACCACGCGCAGGATCTTGGTGTCGGCCATGCCGCCGGCGATCAGCGCGCGGCGCGAGGCGTTGGCGCGGTCGGCCGACAGTTCCCAGTTGCTGTAGCCGGCATCGGTGAAGTACGGCGTGGAGTCGGTGTGGCCGGACAGGCCGATCTTGTTCGGCACGTCGTTCAGCACCACGCCGATCTCCTGCAGGATCTCCCTGGTGTAGGGCTGCAGCTGGGCGCTGGCCAGCGCGAACATGGGCCGGTTCTGCTCGTCGACGATCTGGATCCGCAAGCCTTCGCTGGTGAAGTCCAGCAGCAGCTGCTTCTTGTACTTGGCCAGCAGCGGATTGCTCTCGATCTTGGCTTCGATTTTTTCCTTCAGCTTTTGCAGGCGCTCGGTTTCCTGGCGCTCCAGCTCGGCCTTGGCGGCGGTCAGGTTGAAGGTCTTCTTGCTCACGGTCGGGTCGTCGGCCAGCTTGACCTGGCCTTCCTTGCGCGTCAGGTCCTTGCCGCCGCCGGGAATCACGGACGAGCTGTCGCCGCTGCCGGAGCCGCCCTGCATGGCCACCTTGAGCGGCGTCTTGAAGTATTCGGAAATGCCGTTCAAGTCGCCCTTGGTGGTCGAACCCAGCAGCCACATCAGCAGGAAGAAGGCCATCATCGCCGTCACGAAGTCGGCGTACGCAATCTTCCAGGCGCCGCCATGGTGGGCATGGCCGCCCTTCTTGATGCGCTTGACCACGATTGGCCGCAAGCCCTCATCAGCCATCGCGTTTCCTTAGTGTTTCCATAATTCAATAATGATACGAATCATACGCCAAGCCGGGCTTATTTGGTCTTGGATTTTTTGATGTGTTCTTCTAATTCGGAGAACGTCGGACGCTCGGTCGAGTACAGCACTTTGCGGCCGAACTCGATGGCCAGCGCCGGTGCATAGCCGTTCAGGCTGGCCAGCAGCGTCACTTTCACGCACTGGTACATCTTGGTTTCTTCTTCCAGCTTCTGCTCGTGCAGGCCGGCCAGCGGGCCGACGAAGCCGTAGGCCAGCAAGATACCGAGGAAGGTACCGACCAGCGCCTTGGCGATCAGCAGGCCCAGTTCGGACGGCGGAATGCCGACCGATTCCATGGTGTGCACCACCCCCATCACGCAGGCCACGATGCCGAACGCCGGCATGCCGTCGCCCAGCTTGGCGATCGCGCCGGCCGGCACCATGCCCTCGTGGTGGTGGGTGTCGATCTCGTTGTCCATCAGGTTCTCGATCTGGAACGCATCCATATTCCCCGATACCATCAGGCGCAAATAGTCTGTCATGAATTCGACGATGTGGTGGTCCTGCAGAACCGCGGGGTATTTGCTGAACAGCGGGCTGTCGCTGGGCGAATCGATGTCGCCCTCGATGGACATCAGGCCTTCCTTGCGCACCTTGGAGAGCACGTCGAACATCAGCGACATCAGCTCCATGTACAGGTCTTTGGTGTGGCGCGAGCCGCGGAACAGGCCGGGGATGGCGGCCAGCGTGGCCTTGATGGCCTTGCCGTTATTGCCCACAAAAAAAGCGCCGATTGCGGCGCCGCCGATCTGCAGCAGTTCTATGGGCTGAAACAACGAGGCCAAGTGCCCGCCGGCGGCGGCGAAGCCGCCGAACACGCAGGCGAGAACGACTAAATATCCAAGTATGACTAACAAGAGTGCCAGCTCCGTAGAATGATAGGGGAACGCTAAATTAACAGGTAGAACTACAATAGCGTGAGACAGGGGGGGCGGGCAAGCAAAAGACGCGTTAAAAGCGCCAGACGTAGAGTGCGGGACCGTGCTCTGTGGTAACTATGGTCTTGACGGGCGGACAAGCCTCGATCTCGAATTCGTAGCTGATCAGCAAGCTGCCGGGCCGCATCTCGACCGCGGCCTTGGCCCACAGGCCGCTCATGACGGCCGGCGACAGGTAGGCGAACACCATGTCGTAGTCGCCGAAATGGAGCTGCTCGTAGTCGCCGCGCACGAAGCGGGCGCGGCTGCCGCTGAGTGCGGCGCGCAGCGTCGAATACAGCCAGGGCAGCGGCGCCAGTTCGATGCCGGTCACGTGCGCGTCCGGCCGCACGCGCGCCAGGTGCAGCGCCATGCCGCCCATGCCGCTGCCGATGTCGATCAGGCGCAGCCCCGGCGTGGCCGGCAGCTCGGCCGCCACCGCCGCCCACGCGGCCGGGCCGGACGGATACAGCGGCACCTGGGTGCGGTAGGTGGACCAGAACAGGCCCATCAGCACAACAAACACTATTAAATAGAAAGCCGGCGGCAGCGCCAGCGTGCCGGCGGCCACCAGCGCCAGCGGGAACAGCAGCTGGATCAGGCGCCACCACGGCGCCAGGCCGTAGCGCACGGTGAGCAAGGCGGCAATCACGCCCTGCACCACGGCCACGTCCGGCAGGCCGGGCTTCATGCCCAGGGTGGCCAGCAGGTAGATGATGACCAGCGTGATGGGATAGGCGCCGGCCTGGATCAGGGCGGCGCGCAGGGCCGGAACGTGCAACAGCCGGCGCAGGCGGAGACTCATGCTCGCACCCTGCCCCGGCTGGCGAGGAAGATGGGGGTAAGGTGGCTCAAGCGGCCAGCGCGTCTTCTTTGGCTTTTTTGGTCTTGCCGGCGCGCGAAGGCATGTGGCACAGGCCGCACACGTAGTCGCCGTGCAGGTCCATGGTGTTGACCACGAACTTGCCCTGGCATTTGCCGCACGGGGCCAATTTCAGCATGTCGCTATTAAAGAAGCGCACCAGGGTCCAGGCGCGGGTCAGCGACAGCACCGCTTCCTGGCCGGGTTCCGGCGGCATTTGTTCGAGGTAGAGCTGGTACGCCTTCATCACGGCCTGGATGCCGGTGGCGCCGGCGTGCAGCACCAGGAAGCTGTGGATGTTGATGAACAGCGAGGAATGGATGTTCGGCTGCCAGGTCAGGAACCAGTCGGTGGAGAACGGCAGCATGCCCTTGGGCGGCGACACGCCGCGCAGTTCCTTGTACAGCTTGAGCAGGCGTTCGCGCGACAGCGACACTTCCGACTCCAGCAGCTGCAGGCGGGCGCCCAGGTTGATCAGCTCGATGGCCAGCTGGATTTCCTGCGCTTCGCTAACGACGCTCTTCTTGCTCATGGTGTGCTCCTGGAACCTGGGTAGACGAATCTTACGCGCGCATCTTAAGCGATTTCTTCGGCGGGCTGGCCGGCCATCAGGATGGCGGCGTGCGACTGGGCCAGCGAGCGGTCTTTATTGTAATTGGTCAGCATGCCCAGGATGGCGCCGTCGTCGAAACGGAAACGGGCCAGCATCATGTTGCCGCCGGCCAGTTTCAGGATTTGGGCATTGCTCATGCCTTCGATCAGTTCGGCGATGTCGGCCGAGATGCCGAGGCGGAAGATTGCGGTCACTTTGTCGGCACGGATCATCTGCTGAGCCAGCATCAAGTAGCTCAGGTTTGCATCGCGGATCTCAGCCATCATGTCGTTCGCAGTCATTTCCATCTCCTCATCAGCACTCGTTAGTAACGCAATTGCGTTTCCGTTGAGATACATTCTGCTGGAGCGGACACAGCACGAGAAGCGGACGGCGGCTGTATTTTGGGTCGGGAAATGGCGGACGCGCCCTGTCAGCATTTGTCTGACAAACGCAGGGCGATCATAGTGCAACACCAGAGCTGGTGCGGGTTTGCGGACTTATTACTTTCAAGATACAACCTTGTTTTCAGGCAAAAAACAAAGGGGTGATCTGACTCTTTTTTGCTACATCTAAACCGGTAACGGCACGGTTTTCAGGAACTTTAGGGGGCAGCACAAAAATATTTGCCTATTTTTGAAGTTTTTTTCTTGCCCCTCAGACAACTCCCGAAGACGCTTTGCGCCGCATCTAGAACAGGTAACGGCGGGGTTTTGGGGAACTTTAGGGTGGCTTTGACTTTTTTTTTCAAAAAACTTCAAAAAACTTCGCGCCCGCCCGCGGTTTGCTACACTTCGCCATCCCCACACTAGTTGAAGCCTAAAGCAATGACTGCACAGACCAACCGCAACGACTGCCTGGCCCGCGACGCGCAAGACCCGCTCGCCCCCCTGCGCGACCAGTTCGATCTGCCCACCGGCGTGATCTACCTGGACGGCAACTCCCTGGGCGCCCGCCCCAAAGCGGCGCTGGCGCGCGCCCAGGACGTCATTGCCCGCGAATGGGGCAAGGACCTGATCAAGAGCTGGAACACGGCCGGCTGGTTCGACCTGCCCAAGCGCCTGGGCAACCGCCTGGCGCCGCTGATCGGCGCCGCCGAGGACGAAGTGGTGGTTACCGACACCACCTCGCTGAACCTGTTCAAGGCGCTGGCCGCCGCCGTGCACCTGCAGGCGCAAACGCCGGCGCGCGCCACGCGCCGCGTGATCGTAACCGAGCGCAGCAACTTCCCGACCGATATCTATATGGCGCAGGGCCTGTCGAGCTGGCTGGAGCGCGGCTACACCGTCAAGCTGGTCGACAGCGTGGACGAGCTGCCTGCCGCCGTGGACGGCGACACCGCCGTGCTGATGCTCACCCACGTCAACTACCGCACCGGCTACCAGCACGACATGGCCGCCGTCACCGCCCTGGCCCAGGCGCGCGGCGCGCTGGTGGTGTGGGACCTGGCGCACTCGGCCGGCGCAGTGCCGGTCGCCCTGAACGCGGCCCACGCCGATTTCGCGGTCGGCTGCACCTATAAGTACCTGAATGGCGGCCCCGGCGCGCCGGCCTTCATCTGGGTGCCGAAAAAGCACCAGGACGCGTTTACCCAGCCGCTGTCGGGCTGGTGGGGCCACGCCGCCCCGTTCGCCATGGCGCCCGACTTCGAGCCGGTCACCGGCATCGGCCGCGCGCTGTGCGGCACCCA
This sequence comes from Massilia sp. NBRC 108631, assembly GCF_059704565.1. Lineage (NCBI taxonomy): Bacteria > Pseudomonadati > Pseudomonadota > Betaproteobacteria > Burkholderiales > Oxalobacteraceae > Massilia > Massilia sp. NBRC 108631. The sequence goes on along the minus strand of NZ_BAAKJE010000142.1, from coordinate 113,332 downwards.
GCCCATCGTGTCGCTGTCCATGGTGGAAAGCGGGCTGGAAGTGTTCGAACAGACCAGCATGGCCGCCATCCGCAGCAAGTCGCTGGCGCTGACCGACCTGTTCATCGAGCTGGTGGAGGCGCGCTGCGGCGGCCACCCGCTGGGCCTGGTCACGCCGCGCGGGCACGCGCAGCGCGGCAGCCAGGTCAGCTTCACGCACCCGCACGGCTACGCCGTCATGAGCGCCCTGATCGCGCGCGGCGTGATCGGCGACTACCGCGAACCGGAAATCATGCGCTTCGGCTTCACGCCGCTGTACACCAGCTACGCCGACGTGTGGGATGCGGTCGAAATCCTGAAACAGATCCTGGACAATGAAGACTACGACGTCGCCGCCGAGCGCGGCGCCGTGACCTGAGAAAGCATGCCATGAGCGACAACAACACTATCCCCAGCGGCTGCCCGATGCACGCGGCCGCGGCCGGCCCGGCCGGCGACACCGGCAACGCCCAGTGGCACGGCGCGCAGATGGATTTCAGCAAATCCATGAGCTACGGCGACTACCTGGGCCTGGACCGCATCCTGACCGCCCAGCACCCGCTCTCGCCCGAGCACAATGAGATGTTGTTCATCGTGCAGCACCAGACCAGCGAATTGTGGATGAAGCTGATGCTGCACGAAATGCACGCCGTGTGCGCCAAGCTGCAGGCCGGCGAGCTATCGCCGGCGTTCAAGATGCTGGCCCGCGTGGCCCGCATCATGGACCAGCTGGTGCACGCCTGGGACGTGCTGGCCACCATGACGCCGCCCGAATACACAGCCATCCGGCCGTACCTGGGCGCCTCCTCCGGCTTCCAGTCCTTCCAGTACCGCGAAATCGAGTTCATCCTGGGCAACAAGAACGCCGCCCTGCTCAGCGTGCACACGACCACGCCAGAGAACCACGCCATCCTGGACCAGGCGCTGCGCTCGCCGTCGGTGTACGACCACGCCATCCAGCTGCTGGCGCGCAGCGGCCTGCACATCGCCCCCGAGCGCCTGGCGCGCGACCCCAGCCTGCCCACCGAAGCCGACGAATCGGTCAAGGAAGCCTGGCTGGCGGTCTACCGCGACCCGGCCAAATACTGGGCGCTGTACGAACTGGCGGAAAAGCTGGTGGACCTGGAGACCGCGTTCCGCTTCTGGCGCTTCCGCCACGTCACCACGGTCGAGCGCATCATCGGCTTCAAGACCGGCACCGGCGGCACCGCCGGCGTCAGCTACCTGCGCAAGATGCTGGACGTGGTGCTGTTCCCGGAACTGTTCTCGCTGCGCACCGCGCTGTGAGCCCGGCCCCGGAACGGCCGGCGAATCTCCTGTAAGATTGGCAGTTTGACCAACCGCCTATCGGAGCACACATGGATTCCGCAGTCCTCACCCTGGCCGGCCTCTGGAACTCGGGGCCGCAACACTGGCAGACGCACTGGGAAGCCAGGCACGGCTGGCAGCGCGTGCCGCACCGCGACTATGCGACGCCGGACCGGGATGAGTGGGTGGCGGAACTGGACGCGGCCATCGCGCTGTGCGAGCGGCCGCCGGTGCTGGCCGCGCACAGCCTGTCCTGCTCGCTGGTCACGCGCTGGGCCGCTTCCGGCTCGCCGCACAAGATCGCGGGGGCATTGCTGGTCGCGCCCAGCGATACCGACGCGCCCTCCTACCCCGGCTGCACCACCGGCTTCCAGCCCATGCAGCTGGCGCGCCTGCCTTTCCCCAGCGTCGTCGTCTCCAGCAGCGACGACGTGTATGTCAGCGACGCGCGCGCGCGCCAGTTCGCCGAGGCCTGGGGCAGCCGCTTCGTCTCCATCGGCCCGGCCGGCCATATCAATGGCGACGCCGGCTACGGCCCATGGCCGGAAGGCGAAGCCCTGGTGCTGGAACTGTGCGCCCGGGCGCAACCATAGTCCGCACGCTGAGCAGTGACGCAAAGCATTGGAATATTGCAATCTTTGCATTATTTCGATTGCGGCCTATAGTGAAGAAGTTGGGTTTCCTGCCCTACTCTCGACGAAAGGTTGCGCCATGAAGACACCAATAAGGACACCAATAAAGATCGGTTTGGCATTTTGCGCCCTGATGCTGGCGGCAACGGCCGCCAGCGCCGCGCCAGTCACATATACGGGCACGCTGAGCGGCGCGTCCGAATCCCCGCCGGTGCCTTCGCCTGCCACCGGCTCCACCATCGTCGTGTTCGACATGGACGCCCACATGCTGACCGTGAACATGACCTTCAGCGGCCTGCTCGGTACCACCACCGCCGCCCACATCCACTGCTGCACCGCCGTGCCGAACACCGGCAATGCCGGCGTGGCAAGCGAGACGCCGACCTTCAACGGCTTCCCGCTGGGCGTAAGCAGCGGCTCGTATTCGATGAGCTACGACACCACGCTGGCGTCGAGCTGGAGCCCGACCTTCCTGGCCAATAACGGCGGCACCACGGCCGGCGCCGAGGCGGCCCTGGGCGCGGGACTGGCCAGCGGCTCGGCCTATCTCAATATCCACACCAATTTGTACTCGGCGGGTGAAATCCGCGCCAACCTGGCGCCGATACCGGAACCGGGAACGTGGGCCATGCTGCTGCTGGGAATTCCGGCCGTGCTGGGGCTGCGCCGCCGGCAGCAATAAAAAAGGCCGGCGCCCTTGCGGGTCGCCGGCCTTGGCGTCAGCCGGGGCTGCGCGGCTTACTTGGCCGCGCCGCTCAGCAGCATTTCGTTCAGGCGCTTGACGAAGCTGGCCGGGTCGGCCAGCGAGCCGCCTTCGGCCAGTAGCGCCTGGTCGAACAGGATGTGCGCCCAGTCCGCGAACTGCGCGCTGTCCGCGTTTTCATACTTCAGGCGCGTCACCAGCGGGTGGTTCGGGTTGATCTCGAGGATGGGCTTCGATTCAGGCGCGGCCTGGCCCGCCGCTTTCAGCATGCGCAGCAGGTTGCCGGACAGCTCGTGCTCGTCCGCCACCAGGCAGGCCGGCGAGTCGGTCAGGCGGAAAGTCACGCGCACTTCCTTGGCTTTGTCGGCCAGCGCGGTCTTCATCTTCTCGGTCAGCTCCTTGTACGAGGTTTCCGTTTCCTCGTGCTCCTTCTTCTCGGCTTCGTCTTCCAGCGAGCCCAGGTCCAGGCCGCCCTTGGCCACCGACACCAGTTCCTTGCCTTCAAACTCGGTCAGGAAGGACAGCATCCACTCGTCCACGCGGTCAGTCATCAGGATCACTTCCACGCCCTTCTTGCGGAAGATCTCCAGGTGCGGACTGTTTTTCGCGGCCTTGTAGTTATCGGCCGTGACGTAGTAGATCTTGTCCTGGCCTTCCTTCATGCGCGCCACGTAGTCGGCCAGCGACACGGTCTGCTGTTCGCTGTCGGCGTTGGTGGTGGCAAAGCGCAGCAGCTTGGCCAGCCGGTCCTTGTTGGCGGCGTCTTCGCCCACACCTTCTTTCAGCACCTGGCCGAATTCGGTCCAGAAGGTGGCGTACTTGTCTTTCTTTTCCTGCTCGTCGGCGTTGGCCAATTCCTCCAGCATGCCGATCACGCGCTTGGTGGAACCGTCGCGGATGACTTTCACGTCGCGCGATTCCTGCAGGATTTCACGCGACACGTTCAACGGCAGGTCGGCCGAGTCGATCACGCCCTTGACGAAGCGCAGGTAGGTCGGCATCAGCTGCTCGGCGTCGTCCATGATGAACACGCGCTTGACGTACAGCTTGATGCCGCCGCGCTTGTTGCGGTCCCACAGGTCGAACGGGGCCTTGGCCGGGATGTACAGCAGCTGCGTGTATTCGCTGCGGCCTTCCACCCGGTTGTGGGTGTGGGTCAGCGGCGCGGCGAAGTCGTGCGACACGTGCTTGTAGAACTCGTCGTACTGTTCCGGGGTGATGTCGGACTTGGAACGGGCCCACAGCGCGCTGGCCTGGTTCACGGTTTCCAGTTCGTCCTTGAGCACGGTTTCCTTCTTCTCGTCGTCCCATTCTTCCTTGGCCATCACGATGGGCAGGGAGATGTGGTCGGAGTACTTGCGGATGATGGACTTGATCTTCCACGACGACAGCAGCTCGTCCTCGCCTTCGCGCAGGTGCAGGATGATGTCGGTGCCGCGCGCCGGCTTGTCGATCTGCTCGACCGAGTAGTCACCCTCGCCTGCCGATTCCCAGCGCACGCCTTCGGACGCGTCCAGGCCCGCGCGGCGGGTTTCCACGGTGATCTTGTCGGCCACGATGAAGCCGGAGTAGAAGCCCACGCCGAACTGGCCGATCAGCGCCGCGTCGGCCTGCTGGTCGCCGGACAGTTTGCCGAAAAATTCCTTGGTGCCGGACTTGGCGATGGTGCCCAGGTGCGAAATCGCGTCCTCGCGGCTCATGCCGATGCCGTTGTCCGAAATGGTGATGGTGCGCGCCGCTTTATCGAAGCTGACCTTGATTTTCAGTTCATGATCGTTGCCGTACAGGGCGTCGTTGTTGATCGCCTCGAAGCGCAGCTTGTCGGACGCGTCGGACGCGTTCGAGATCAGTTCGCGCAGGAAGATTTCCTTGTTCGAATACAGGGAATGAATCATCAACTGCAGCAGTTGCTTGACTTCAGCTTGAAAACCCAGTGTTTGCTTTTCGTGGTCAGCCATTTTTACCTCAATAGTCTACATGTTATGGGGGTGTTGCTTTACTCCCCGCCAGATGAGGATGCAGACACTGATTTCAAGGGCTTTGCAGCAACTTTTACGCTGCCGGGGCGGGCGCCGCAGCCCGGCGCGCCCGACGGCGCCATCGGGCGGCTGCACCCAGCACCGCCAGGCCGCCCAGCAGCATGCCATAACTGGCCGGCTCGGGCACCGGCGACAGCAGCGCGCCGACGCACTCGCCGTAGCCGTTGCAGGCTTGCCCGACGATCTGCCCCAGGTCGTTGATGCCGACCGCGCTGGCGATATGCCATGCGCCGGGCGCGATCAGCGTGTCGAGATCAGTCATCACGCCGTTGGCATACAGGAAGCCGCCACTTTTGCCGCGCCCCACCACCTGGCCGGCGTTGTTGATATCGAAAGCCTCGCTGTCGGCGCCACCGGGATCCAGATCGACCATGACGCCATCGGCGTAGAGGAAGGCGTGCACGCCCTCGCCCGCCAGGCGGCTCACGCCCACCACGGCGCCGCTGTCGTTGACGCCGGTGGCCCAGCTCTCGGCGCCGCCCAGCGTGCCCAGGTCGATCATCCCGGCGCCGTCGTGCAGGAAAGCGCGCCGGATACCGTCGCCGGCGCGTTCGCGCGAGTGCCCGGCCACTGCGCCGTCCGCGTTGATGGCGGCGGCGCTGCTGTAGCGGTGACCGGCCAGCGTGCCCAGGTCGGCCATCGCGCCGTCGCGGTAGACGTAGGCGTGGCTGTCGAAGCTGCCCTCGCCGTAAGGCCCGCTGCCATCGGGGCGGTAAATGGCGTCCGCCGAGCCCACCGCGTGCCCCTTCCCGTTCAGCGCCGCCACGCTGACCGAGCCCTGCGGCTGCATCGGCGGCAGCATGACGGCGCCGGCGCCGCCCACCACATAGCCGGCGGTGATGATATCGCCGGCGGTCCCGCCGATGGCGCCGGCGTCGTTGATGGACGAGGCGAACATCAGCGTATCGAGCCAGGTGCGGCTGCCGCCCTTGTCGATGAAACCGGTGGAAGCATGCGTCTCCTCCCGCCATTCATTGCCGAGGACCACCCCTTGGTTGTTGATGCCCGTTAGCACCAGCCCGTTGGGGTAGCCGACCGGCGCGATGGTGCGCAGGGCATACAGCGGCGCCGCCTGCGCCAGCGCGCCCGATAGCGCCAGCAGGGCGGGCGCCAGAATGTGGATAATTCGCATGATCCCGATCTCCGAAAGGTTGATTTAAAAACCATTTTAAGGACGGGATGGCCGAATTTTGTTAATTTTTACTCTATATTTTTAATTTCACAAAAATGTGATTTAGCGCATATAGACTGCATGGCAATTAACGTATGCTGGCAGCGCGGCGCCACGTCCCTACGCCTGCAGCTCCCGCTCCAGGAAGCGCCACACAGCAGGGTCCTGCATGGCGGCCAGGTTCAGGCGCATGCGGGTGGACGGCAACTGGCTGGGCGAGAACAGGCTGCCCGGCGCCAGCAGCAGGTTTTCCGCCATGGCGTGCGCGGTCAGCACGTTGGTGTCGCGGCCCGCGTCGGCCCATACGAACATGCCGGCCGGCGCCACCACGTCCACTTTCAGGCCCACGCGCTCCATCTGCCGCAAGGTGCGCCCGCGCAGCGCATCCAGGCGCGCGCGGATACGGTCGACATGCTTGCGGTACAGCCCTTCGGACAGGATTTTGTACACCACCCGCTCGCCGATCTCGCCGGTGGTGAGGGTGGACAGCATCTTGCGGTCCGACAGGCGCTGCGCCCACTCCGGCTTGGTGGCGATAAAGCCCACGCGCAGGTTGGCGGCCATGGTCTTGGAAAAGCCGCCCAGGTAGATCACGCGGTTCAGCTGGTCCAGCGCGGCCAGGCGGGTGGCCGGCTGCACCGCGCTGCCGGGATGCAGGTCGCAATAGATGTCGTCCTCCACCACGGTGAAGCCGTGCTCCTCGGCCAGGCGCAGCACCTGGAAGGCCTTGGCTGCCGACAGCGAGGTGGAACTGGGGTTGTGCAGCACCGAGTTGATCACATACAGGCGCGGCTTGTGCAGCGCGGCCAACTGCGCCAGCTGGGCGATGTCGGGGCCGTCGGCCAGGCGCGGAATGCCCACCACCTTGGCGCCCAGCGCGGCGAAGGAGCCGAACATCAGGAACCAGGCCGGATCATCGACGAAGATGGTGTCGCCGGGCAGCGTGAACTCGCGCGCCACCAGGTCCAGCGCCTGGGTCACGCCGGCCGTGGTGACGATCTGCTCCGCGGCCGCGGAAATTTCCAGCTCGCCCAGCTTGTGCTGGAGCTGCTGGCGCAGCGGCAGAAAGCCTTGCGGCACGCCGTAGTTGACCAGCTGCGTGGGATTCTGGCGGCTGATCGCGCGCAGCGCATTGGCAATGCTGGCGCCGTCCAGCCATTCGGACGGCAGCACGCCGGCGCCCGGCATCTGCTGGTGCGGCACCTGGCGGAACATATTGCGCACCAGCCAGACCACGTCCAGCTGGCCGCCGTCGCCGTCCGCGGGCGAAGACAGGGTGGCCAGCGACACGCCCGCCGGCGATGAGCGTTCCCCTGCGTTCATTGGCGAGCGCTCGCGCACGAAGAAGCCCGCGCCGCGCCGCGACTCCAGGTAGCCGCGCGCCACCAGCTTGTCATAGCCGGCCACCACGGTAAACGGCGACACCCCGTGCGCCGTGGCAAACGCGCGGATGGACGGCATGCGCGCGCCGCTGCGCAGCAGCTTGTCGTCGATACGCGCCGCCACCGAGCGCACGATCTGGTCGATCAGCGATTCGCCCGATTCCCGCGACAGCAGCGCCATGAGGGGGATGGGTTTTACACGCGCCGGCCGCGCAGCTTTCTGTGCAGCCTCCTGTGCAGGTTCTTCGCGCAGCTTTGTATTGGTCATATCGCCATCACAGTATGTGAAATTATATGTAAAAGTGTATCGGCACTGTACTGGTGTTATCACATAGGATACACCCATCACCCCATGAAATGAAAGCGAACCATGTCCTTGCCCAGCCTCGCCGAACTCGATGCGGCCGCTGCCACCGTGTACGAGGCCATGCCCGCCACGCCGCAGTTTTCCTGGCCCCTGCTGAACGCCGCGCTGGGCACGCAGGCATGGATCAAGCACGAGAACCACACGCCCACCGGCGCCTTCAAGGTGCGCGGCGGCCTGGTCTACATGCAAGCGCTGACCGAGCGCGAACCGGCCCTGGATGGCGTGATCCTGGCCACGCGCGGCAACCATGGGCAGTCGCTGGCCTACGCGGCAGCGCGGCACGGCCTGAGCGCCACCATCGTGGTACCGCACGGGAACAGCGTGGAAAAGAACGCCGCCATGCGGGGGCTGGGCGCGCAGCTGATCGAGCATGGCGAGGACTTCCAGGCCGCGCGCGAACATGCGCAAATGCTGGCGGCGCGCGACTGCCTGCACATGGTGCCCTCCTTCCACCCGGACCTGGTGAGCGGCGTGGCGACGGCCTGGGTGGAGCTGCTGCGCGCGCAGCCGGATCTGGAGACGCTGCTGGTGCCGATCGGCCAGGGCTCGGGCATCTGCGGCGCCATCGCCGCGCGCCAGGCGCTGGGCCTGGCGCGCAGCTTGCGCATCATCGGCGTGGTGTCCAAGCACGCGCCGGCCTACCAGCTCTCGTTCCGCGCCAAGGCCAGCGTGTCGGCCGACGTGAGCACCGTCCTGGCCGACGGCATTGCCTGCCGCGTGCCGGACGCGCGGTCGCTGGACATGATATTCGAATTCGTGGACGACGTGGTCAGCGTGACCGACGACGACGTCGCCAGCGCCATGCGCCTGTTTTACCGCGCCACGCACAACCTGGCCGAGGGCGCGGGCGCGGCCGGGCTGGCGGCGGCCATGCGCCTGAAGGACGATGCGCGCGTGCGCGGCCGCAAGATCGGCCTGCAGCTGAGCGGCGCCAACGTGGACGCCGACCTGTTCCGCCGCGTGCTGGTGGGGGATTAAGATGGCCGATACCACGCACAGCGTTGCCGCGCCGCCGCCCGCAGCCGGGGCCATGCGGCCCGGCCTGGCAGGCGCCTTGTCCGCCGAGACCCGCGGCATGCTGCTCGGCCTGGCGGGCGTGGCCATCTTCAGCCTCACGCTGCCCTTTACCCGCATGGCGGTGGGCGCCTTCGAACCCACCTTCGTGGCGCTGGGCCGCGCGCTGGTGGCGGCGCTGCTGGCCGGCCTGTGGCTGCTGTGGAAGCGCGCCCCGCTGCCGTCCCGCGCCGCGCTGCCGCAGCTGGCCATGGTGTCGCTCGGCTGCGTGATCGGTTTCCCGTGGCTGACATCGATCGCCATGCGCACCCTGCCAGCCTCGCACGGCGCCGTGCTGGTGGGCGTGCTGCCGCTGGCCACCGCCATGTTCTCCGCCCTGCGCGGCCATGAAAAACCGTCGCTCGGCTTCTGGCTGATGGCCCTGCTCGGCTCCTCCCTGGTGGCTGGCTTCGCGCTGTTCCAGAGCGGGGGCAGCCTGCACCTGGCCGACCTGGCCGTGTTCGGCGCGGTGCTGCTGGCCGCGCTGGGCTACGCCGAAGGCGGCCAGCTGTCCAAGACACTGGGCGGCCAGCAAGTCATCAGCTGGGCGCTGCTGCTCTCGGTGCCGGTGGTGCTGCCGGTGGTGCTATGGCAGTCCTGGGGCGAATGGGACGCCATGCTGCACGCAGGCATACGCGCCTGGACCGGTTTCGCCTATGTGTCCGTGTTCTCCATGTTCATCGGATTTTTCTTCTGGTACCGCGGCATGGCGCTGGGCGGGGTGGCGCGCGTGGGCCAGGTGCAGCTGGTGCAGCCCTTCCTGTCCATCCTCGGCGCGGCGCTGGTTTTGGGCGAAACTATTGAATTCAGCAATATTCTGTTCGCTTTGGCCGTTATTTCCGTAGTTGCTATGGGCCGCAAAATGCAGATCCGCAGCTAGAAAGACGTACAATATCGGTCTCGCGGCCCGATAACAGCAAGCCGCCACCACTTTTGCCACTTTTCTGGAATACCAAAATGTCCGTCTACGAAAAACTCAAATCGCTCGATATCACCCTGGCTCCACCGGCAGCTCCTGTCGCGGCCTATGTCATGTACGTGCAAACCGGCAACCTGGTATTCATCTCCGGCCACATCGCCAAAAAAGCCGACGGCAACCCCTGGGTAGGCCAGCTGGGCAAGGACATCTCCACCGAAGAAGGCCAGCAGGCGGCGCGCGCCATCGCCATCGACCTGATCGGCACGCTGCAGGCAGCCTGCGGCGGCGACCTGACCCGCGTCAAGCGCATCGTCAAGCTGATGAGCCTGGTGAACTCCACGCCCGACTATACCGAACAGCACCTGGTCACCAACGGCGCCTCCGAGCTGCTGGGCGAAGTGTTCGGCGACGCCGGCAAGCATGCGCGCTCCGCCTTCGGCGTGGCGCAGATTCCGCGCGGCTCGTGCGTTGAAATTGAACTGATCGCCGAGATCGCCTAATTTACAAGATACAGGCGGCGCCCACCCGGCGCCGCTCTTTCAAGGCCGCCACAAGCGCGCTTGTTCATCGGCCGGACGCTGTCCGCCGACTTCCTCTGAGAGCAACCGTATGAAAATCGAAAACCCCAATCCATTCCAGTGGCAGTTCTCCGAACGCGCCAGCCAGATGCAAAGTTCCTTCATCCGCGAGATCCTGAAGGTAACCCAGCAGCCTGAGATCATCTCGTTTGCCGGCGGCCTGCCGTCGCCTGCCACCTTCCCGGTGGAACGCATGCAGGCGGCCTTCGACAAGGTGCTGCGCGAACAAGGGAAAGTGGCCCTGCAATACGGCCCGACCGACGGTTACCTGCCGCTGCGCCAATGGATTGCCGATTCGCTGTCCAAGAACGGCGCCAAGATCGTGCCGGAACAAGTGCTGATGACCTCCGGTTCCCAGCAAGCGCTGGACCTGCTGGGCAAAGTGCTGATCGACGAAGGCAGCAAAGTGCTGGTGGAGACGCCTTCCTACCTGGGCGCCCTGCAAGCGTTCTCGGTATACCGCCCGAACTTCGTGTCGGTCGACACCGACGAGCACGGCCTGGTGCCGTCCTCGCTGAACAACGTGGCCGCCGGCGCGCGCCTGCTGTACGCGCTGCCAAACTTCCAGAACCCGACCGGCCGCAGCCTGTCCGTCGAGCGCCGTCTGGAACTGGTGGAAACCTGCGCCCGCCTCGGCGTGCCACTGGTGGAAGACGACCCGTACGGCGCCCTGAGCTACAAGGGCGACCCGGCGCCGAAGATGGTGGCCATGAACCCGGACGGCGTGATCTACATGGGCTCCTTCTCCAAGGTGCTCACTCCCGGCATCCGCCTGGGTTACGTGGTCGCTCCGCTGGCGCTGGTGCGCCGACTGGAACTGGCCAAGCAAGCCGCCGACCTGCACACCTCGCAGCTGACCCAGATGGTGGTGCACGAAGTGATCAAGGACGGCTTCCTGGACCAGCACATCCCGACCATCCGCACCCTGTACGGCGACCAATGCCAGTGCATGCTGGACGCCATGGCCGAACACTTCCCGGCCAGCGCCACCTGGACCAAGCCCGAAGGCGGCATGTTTATCTGGGTCAACCTGCCGAAGCACATCAACGCGATGGAACTGCTGGACGAAGCCATCAAGCAAAAGGTCGCCTTCGTGCCGGGTTCGCCGTTCTACGCCAATGAACCGGAAACCAACACGCTGCGCCTGTCCTTCGTAACCGTGCCGCCGGAACGCATCCGCGCCGGCGTGGCCATCCTGGGCAAACTGATCGCCGACCGCCTGTAAGCTGTCCCCTCTGTCCGCAGCACCGCGTGGGCGCATTCGCCGCCCACGCTCCCTCCCCAGCCGCCCTTCACCATCCTGTTGCCCAACAACAACATGGACTGCCTTGCGCATCGCCGAAGTTACCGGAAGTTACTGTGTTTCGTGGCAGCAATAGCAACATTACGGAAAATAGCGGACGTTCGTCCCTTTTTCGCCCGCAACGACTCTTATTTTTTTACAATTTGAATTGGCAAAGCGGTATGATTTAGACAGATAGTTACCCCTTACCCAGGCGACGAGTAATGACCACAGGCGGTTCCAGTTATTCCCCGCGACACGACCCAGCGATCCTGATTGTCGACGACGCACCGGCCAACCTGAGCGTATTGCGCAAGATGATGGTCGAGCAGGGTTACCAGACGTTTGTCGCCACTTCGGGAGAGCGCGCGGTGCAGATCGCCAAGCGCGTGCACCCCGACCTGATCCTGCTGGACGTGGTCATGCCCGGCATCGACGGACTGGAAACCTGCCGCCAGCTGAAAGCCAATCCGCTCACGGCGCGCATCCCCATCATCTTCATGAGCGCCAAGAACGAGGCGGAAGACGTGGTGGCCGGCTTCGACACTGGCGGCGTGGACTACATCGGCAAGCCGCTGCGCATGGCCGAAGTGTGCGCCCGCGTGCGCACCCAGCTGAAAATCCGCATGAACAGCGAGACCCAGCAAGAGCAGGCTGAGCGGCTGCGCACCATCGTCAACTCGATGGCCGAAGGGCTGCTCATCATCGAGCCGGACGGCCGCATCCAGTTCACCAACCCGGCCTGCGACAAATACCTGGGCTATGCGCCGGGCGAACTGGCCACCAAGACCGTGTTCGACCTGCTCAACCCGCTGGTGGCGCAAGAATACCTGGACTACTTCGGGCGCTACGCCGCCAACCCGGAAACGGCGCACAGCCACGGCACGCGCGAAGTGATCATCCGCCACAAATTCGGCACCTCGGTGTGCATGGATCTGACCTTGACGCCGATGTTCATGCGCCAGCCGCTGTTCATCGGCCTGCTGCACGACATCACGCACCACAAGATGTCCGAAGACGCGCTGCAGCGCGCCGCCATGGTGGACCCGCTGACCAAGATCGCCAACCGGCGCCACTTCGACACCTTCCTGGAAAAGGAATGGCAGCGCGCCATGCGCAGCGGCTCGCCGCTGTCGCTGGTGGTGCTGGACGTGGACCACTTCAAGCTCTACAACGACAGCCTGGGCCACGCGGCCGGCGACGTCTGCCTGCAGCAGGTGGCGCAAGCCATCAACGCGCACGCCCTGCGCGCCACCGACCTGGCGGCGCGCTACGGCGGCGAGGAATTCGTGCTGCTGTTCGCCGAGACCGACGCCAACTCCGCGCTGGCGCTGGCCGAATCGATCCGCTGCCACGTGGAAGCGCTGCAACTGCCGCACCCGCGCTCGATCACCTCGCCGTGGATTACGCTGAGCGTGGGCGTGGCCACCATCCACCCGCACCAGATGGAAAACACCGAAGCCCTGTTCGTCGCCGCCGACCGCGCCATGTACGCGGCCAAGGAAGGCGGCCGCAACCAGGTCCAGTCCAGCACAGCCAGCCCCTCCGCCAGCGACGCCCTCAAGAACCTCGCCGCCAGCTAGCCCCGCAGCGAACAGTAGCTTACCGGGCGGCGGACGACGCCGGTACGTGCACAGCCGCCGGCTCCTCGGCCGTGAAGCGCCGCATTGCGAACGCGAACAGCAGGCCGCCGGCGTACATCAGCACGCCGTACACGGCGCCCGGGATGGCCATGGCGTCCTGCTTGAGCATGGTGCTGGCGATGACCAGCGCCAGCGTGGCGTTCTGCACCGCCGTCTCGATGCCAAGCGTGACCGACTGCCGGCGCGACAGGCGCGCCAGCCAGGCGGCCCCGAAACCGCAGCCCAGCATCAGCAGGTTCAGGCACACCGCGAACGGCGCCAGCGTGGCGAAGTTGTCGCGCAGGAGCACCCAGTTCTTGGCCACCGCCGCCAGCACGATGATCACGAACAGCAGCGTCGCCGCCTTGGCCGCCTTGGGCTCGAAGCCGATGGCCCAGGCCGTGTGCTTGTGGCGCACGAACATGCCGACCGATACCGGCAGGCCGAGCATGAGGAAGATCTGCCCCATCATCTGCCCCACCGGCGCCGACACGGCCTGCCCGCTGCCGGTGAAATGGTCCAGCGCGAAACTGACCACCAGCGGCAAGGTGAAGATGGTGAGCACGCTGGCCACGGCCGTGAAGCTGAGCGCCAGCGCCACGTCGCCGCGCGCGATGTAGGTCAACAGGTTGGACGTGCTGCCGGTCGGGCAGGCGGCCAGGATCATGAAGCCGATGGCGAACGCGCCGGTCAGCCCCGCCAGCTTGATCATGCCGAAGCACACCAGCGGCAGCAGCACAAAGTGGCACAGCACGCCCACCAGCAGCGCGCGCGGCTGCTTGACGATGCGCGAAAAATCGCCCGGCGTGAGCCCGAGTCCGAGCGAGAACATGATGAACGCCAGCGACGCCGGCAGCAGTACTGTGGATACGATTTCGCCTTGCATGGCCTGGTCTCCTGCGGCTGCTTTTCGCGGCGCGCTGTCTTTATTATTGGAATGCGCAGCGTATCAGGTGCGGTAGCCCGCGTCGAGCTTGTCGAGCTTGCGTATCAGCGCCGGCCAGGCGAAGGCGCCGCCCATGCCGCTGGTCTGCACGCGCATGGCTTCGGCCACGCCTTGCACGATCTGCGGATGCACCTGGACCAGCTCGCCGCCCGCCTGCGCGGCCAGCTGGATCTGGCAAGCCGACTCGAAGATGTACATGGCCAGGAAGGTATCCGCGATGGTGGCGCCGCAGGTGAGCAGGCCGTGGTTGCGCAGCATGAGGAAGTTGGCGCGGCCCAGGTCGTCCTGCAGGCGCGGCTTTTCCTCGTCGCGGAAGGCCACGCCTTCGTAGTCGTGATAGGCCAGCGATGCCAGCACAAAGGTCGATTGCTGCGAGATCGGCAGCACGCCGCACTTCTGCGCGCTGACGGCCACGCCGGCGCGGGTGTGGGTGTGGATCACGCACTGCGCGTCCTCGCGCGCGGCGTGCACCGCGCTGTGGATGACGAAACCGGCCGGGTTCACCGGGAAGGGCGACTCGATCAGCTTGTTGCAGTTCTGGTCGACCTTCACCAGCGAGGAAGCGGTGATCTCGTCGAACATCAAACCGTAGGGGTTGATGAGGAAGTGGTGCTCGGGGCCGGGGATGCGGGCGCTGATATGGGTGAAGATCAGGTCGCTCCAGCCATGCATGGCGACCAGCCGGTAGCAGGCGGCGAGGTCCACGCGCAGTTGCCATTCTTCCGGGCTGACGAGGTGTTGTACGGATGGGATGTTCATGGGTGTCTCCTGTGTTGTTTGCGCTAGTATCGCGACGCGCTGGACTGGAGACTGTCAATTTCTTTACAATCAGTGCATGCCTTCCGCCATCCTCGACGCGAATCCCTGGTTCGCCACCCTCCCCGCCGACCTGCGCGAGGCCATGCTGCGCGGCGCCGAGCCGGTGCGGCTGCGGCGCAGCGAGATGCTGTTCCGCCAGGGCGATCCGCCCGGCGGCCTGTACGCGGTGCTGCGCGGCTCGCTGAAAGTGTCCACCCTGCGCGAGGACGGGCGCGAAGCCATCCTCGGCGTGATCGAGCCGGGCACGTGGTTCGGCGAGATCTCGCTGATCGACAGCCTGCCGCGCACGCACGACGCCACCTCGATCGGCGCGTCCGAGCTGCTGGTGCTGCCGCATGAGGCCTTCCAGGCGCTGATGGAGCGGCCGGCGTTCGCGCGCGCGGTGGCGTCCCTGCTGGCCACGCGGCTGCGCATGATGTACAGCATGATGGAGGACGTGACCTTGCGCAGCACCCGCGCGCGTGTGGTGCGCCGCCTGCTGCTGCTGGCGCGCGGCGACGCGGCCATGGCCAACTCGGTGCGCCCGCGGGTGCCGGTGTCGCAGGAAGCGCTGGCCATGATGCTGGGGATTTCGCGTCAGACCTTGTCGAAAGAGCTGAAGCTGCTGGTGGAACTGGGGGCGATCCATATCGGCTACCGCAGCATCGAACTGGTGTCCGAAGAGCGCCTGCGCAGCGCTGGCTAAGCGGGCTCGACTTTGTTAACAGATTCTGTGGATAAGCATGTTAAGAAGCCCGGCCACCATGCAGCAAGCGTCTGATTTTAAAGGAAAAACTTGCCCTGCTTAAAAATCGCGCAATGTTGGGTTATGCACAGGCATGGCGCAAACTTAACAGCCGAGGTCGCTATTATTTGTTAACAGAAACTGTGGACAAGCTTGTTAACAAGCCTTCCGCGCGATGGCTAAGCCCATGTTTTCAAACGGAAAAGTTATCCTGCTCAATTTTCTCGCAGCTGGAGTTATGCACAGCCCCTCAATTTTGACAGCGCCGCGATGTACTTGCGCATGCGCACTGCGTCCGCATCGGTGAGTTCGGTCAGGCGGGAGGCATCCATATTGTCGATCAAGTCCAGTTCCTTGACCCTGCGCGCGAGCGGATTGGACATCGCGCGTGTGATGAAGGCGAAGTAGTCCTCGCCTTTTTGCTTGGTCAGGCAAGCCAGTGCCCCGATGATCTCGTCCGAAAAACCCAGCTCTCGCAAGGTGGCCGGTGTGGTGTCGGAGTCTTCGATCACCTCGTGCAGCACGGCGACGATGCGAGGAGCCTCGGTTTCGCACTGCATCATCAGCCGTAGCGGATGCAGGATGTAGGGCTTGCCCGCCTTGTCGTACTGTCCCTAGTGGGCGTCCACCGCCAGTTTGATGGCTGGTTCAAGCTTGCTCATTTTTGTCTCCAGTGCGAGTCCGAGGTCACCAGCGCGTACGCTGAAACTCCCGCGACTCCAGGTCCCATTGCCTGCGCTGCGCCCTTTTGGCGTCCGCAATTTTTTTGCGCTCAGCGTTCTGTTTTTCTACCGCTTGTCGCAAAAGGGCGTCGCCACGATCGCCAAAATATACCCTGCGGAACTTCGCGATACCGATTCCGTTCAGCAGGAACTCATTGACTTTATCCTTGGCCAGGCCGGCGATCGAGTCATGTACCCACTCGTCAAAAAAGCTCACAACGTCCGCATGCTGTGGCGTCTCAACGAGCGTCGTGACTACGCTGAGAATGTCACGCTCCGGGGCATCTTCGTCCAACAGAAACGGCGATTGGCGATCTTCAAGCCACGTGCGCCACTGTGCGACTTTCTCATGCACATGATGCGCCAGCTTATCGGTATCTCCGGTGTCCAGGCGATCGTCCAGCGCGCCCAGCCTGTTAAGCATGATCTTGCCAAAGTTCTGCAGCACCGTTGGCAACGACGAACCGTCGTTCTGAAACGGCTGGCCAAAGTACTGGTCAAAAGAGGTGCGCCTCTTGATGTAGTGTTCCAGCGTCATGGACACCGCCGCAAGAATGGCGATAAAGTACTGTTGGGTGTCCCGCAAAAACTCCTGGTCTGCAGTAGCGCGCTTGAAGAACCTCCGGTCGTAGTAATGTGCTGCCGCGGACGCGCTACCGCTTACACGCCGTCCGTGATAGCGATAGTTGAAGTATTGCGCCATATGGTCGCGCATCATCTGCTCCACGGGCCCGGCGCTCACTCTGGCATGCTTGCAATACGCGCTGAACGCATCGATGGCGGCACGTGACGGAACCAACGCGCGCGCTGTCTTCCCAGGCATATCCTTTAGCGCTTTGAACGGTACGCCTGCTGCCATTGCAGCGCAGTACATTTCAAAGCCGGGGATGCGTGCAAGCGCGTCCGTTTTGCCTTGCGCTTTGGGATGATAGCCTCCGCCAACATCGGAATGGGCGCCGGGATACACGTACTCCTTCACGTTGGGCGGGTATCGATCGTCGATGCGAACCGAGTCGACCGGGAACGTCGCGCGCACTTCGTGCGCGGCGACGATGTGCAGGCAGCTCTCGACGCCCCTATGCACTTGCATATTGTTCTTCGCCCACGACTGGCGGCCCTCCACTCCCAGCAAACCGCTGGTGAACCCGCCTGCGATCCCCACCGACGCCACCGTATCAAAGATTCCCAGGAACTCGACGCGCAGCGGAATGCCTGCGAATTGATAGCCGCCGTCAACCTCATCGCAAAGGGCGTACATCCAGTTGACGAAGGCACGCGCTTCAGCGGCGCCTCTGGAAAATCCAAAGACGGAAAGATTGATCTGCTCAGGCGCAGGAAAGTTGCGCGAGCGATTGGCGAGTTTCTCTTTCAGCTTCGCCATCCAGTAACTTTTGAAGACATGCTGCCGATGAAATTCCATAGACCCAATGCCACCGACTGCGTTCGCGATGTTGCCACTCTTAGTTTCGTCGATTAACTCCTGATCCGAGACATACAGGCTGACTGTATTAAAAAGCCGCGTCAGCCCCCAGATCAGGCGAGGTTCGCCATTCCAGGACATGCCGGTACCCAGCGTTCCTCCAGCGTCACCTATCGAAGGAAAGGCCGTCCCGACGCCGGGAACATAGTGCGAGAAATAACGATCCGTTGCGCGCTGCACGTCCTGGGGATAAGAGTGATACAAGCGCACCACGTTGCTGTGCTGCTGCTCCGAAGGATTGTCCTGCACTTTTTTGTAATCAACGCCTTCGTTATTGCCAGTCCCATCGAAGAAAATGCCGCAGAATATTTGCCCAGAGCACTTTAGCGCGCCGGTCTGCGGCTGTGCGGCTGCTACTGCCTTGGCGCGCTGCATGGTCTCGCGGCTGGTCAACGGCCGCAGAGACGCCCGCGTGTTTGCAATCTCCGGATTGTGCGCCGGCTGCGGACTGCTAGCACTCATTTTTCCAACCTCCTTTAGCAGCGGCCTTGGTTTCTTCCTGAGTCTCCCGTGGAGTCCATGGAAGCAGCTCTTCTTTGCTCATGGGATAAAAGGAATGACCGGGCCGACAAGACGACACCACTACCCGGACCTTATGACCTGGGTAGAAATGCACTTGAAACGTACCCGGCTTGGTGTATTTAGGCACATCAACCTCCACGGACTGGGAAGCCAAAGGCGGTGCGGGGTCGTCCTGATAGGTGTCATATTCCCAAGCAATTTTCGCCCTTAGCCCGGGGCGCCATTGATTGGGAAGGGCAATGCAGCAGCTTTCCGCTCCGCCAGCCCCGCCCTCGAGATTTCCCCCGCCAGCTCCACCATTAACAGAAAAGGAGTAGATGGGTACTCCTTCCATATGGTTATACCCCGTCACACTGACGCCCGTCGTCCTCGGCTGGCATCCTGAAAAAGCCAGACACACCGCTAAAAAACAAAAATATCGTATGATCATGTCGCACATTTCTTTCAATCGCATTACACAAGTCCCTCCGCTACCAACATGTCGCCCAGGTCTCCCGCCGGCCAGCACCTGGCGCGCAACAGCGCATCGACCTCGGAACTCCGATTGGTTTCCCCCATGGTAAGGCAGGCGGCGACCGCCAAGGAAAACACATCCGCAAACAATTCAATGCCATGTGAGGCGGCAAGCTGGCAGCTGCCACTTATCAATTCATAGAACTCAGAATTTCTGAGGGAGTCCGGAACAACATCCGACATCGCGTTTTTTAACAGCTCGATAATCGCATCCGGCTGAGACGCTATAAGCAATGCATCGACCTGCGGCTCACTCAACTTGATGGACTGGTCAGGCAGAGCGCCAGCGGGGGCCAACGGTATCTGAGTGAAGGTTCCGGTTCTTTCCAGCACAAGCCAATGGACAAGCGGAGAGGAATAGCTGAGCCATTGGCTTGGGGCGAGAATATCTGGCAGTGCCGACAGCACGCGGGTATCGGCAAACCGCAACAGCATTTTTTGCTGATCCACTACGCTTACCCGATGCAGGGAACGCCAATGTTCACTTAATTCGGCCAGCGGAACGCGGCTTGCCAGGAAACTGATCATGGGCCGCGCAGCACAGTGGCGCAATATGCTGCGAAAATGCGCCTCGGATCGGTAGTCGCCGTGTATCGGCACCAGCCAGGGAGCAGCTTTCTGCAGTCCTTGGAATTCATCTGCCGTATAGCAGTTGATGCTCCCTGCGGCATACGGCAAAGTTGCACCGGCTGGATAGTCGAAGGCCGAATCGATCAGAGCGGCCCAATGCAGATCGGGCTGCGCGGCGGTCAGCACTCCCAGCGTGTCGATTGCGGCTGACACCATGATCGGGTCTTGGGCATAGAAATCGTTTTTTTTCATTTCATACCATCGCTAATGCAGTGCCAGATTTCAGAGCCTTCAGCAGGCATTCGATACACACAGGCTCGCTGCTCGGCAATTTGGGCAGAGGGTAGTCTCCCCTTCCCGGACCGTTGAAGCTCTTTTTTCCCGCGTGTATGACGATCTTCCCGGGCGCCTGAACCGTGATGTTGCCGCCATCGATGGTGATGTTGGCGCCGCCGGCAGTAGACAGCGTGATGCGCTTGGCCGCAGCCCAATCCACATGCGCGCCGACGCTGGTGAGCTGGATGCCATCGCGCGCCTGCACCTTCAAAATGTCCGCCTGCGCCTGCACGTCGATCGCGTCCTTGGCTGCGATCAGCTGCATGCCGAGGCCGCCCTCGCCCGCCGCCACCGCGCCCCCCAGCACGCCGATGGCTTGCTGGCTGTGCACGCGCAGTTGGCCGCCGGTGGTGAACTGCGTGTCGGCGCCGCTCATCACGGTGGCGGTCTCGCCGTTGGCGAGTTGCAGGTCTTGGCCCGCCGTCACGCCCAGCCCGGCCTTGGCGGAGATGGCGATCACCGCGTCCGTGCTGTGGGGCAGTTTGCTGTCGGCGGGGGCGATGGATTTGTCGGCAGCGTCGGCCTTGGCGGCGCCGAGCGCGTCGTTCGCCACCATGCCGGAGACGGCGGTGAGCATGGCGGGCAGCGGCGCCGCCTTGTCGTCCAGCGTGCTGGATGCCGCCTTGGCGGCGCCAATGTGGCTGGCCAACGCCACGGTCTCGTGCTTTTTGGCCGCTTCGCTGAAGGTTTCGCCCAGCTTGGCCGCCTGCTTCATCAGCGCGATGCCGGCGGCGTTGTCGCCCACCGGCTCACGCGCGCCGGCCGCGTGGGACAGGCCGTAGCTGCTCACCAGCAGGCCCGCGCCGGCGCGCACGGCGCCGTAGGCGTCGGTGCGCAGTTCGGCGCCCTGGCCGCGCAGGCTGCCACGGTAGTTGTCCGCGTTGTGCAGCAGGTGGCCCAGCGTCAGTTCGGTGGCCGCGTGGCTGCTTTTGAGCTGGACGCGGCCTTGCGCGTCGGTGTCATCGAATAGCAGCTGGTTGTAGCCGCTGCCGCCGAACTCCTTGCTGCGCACGCCCCACTGCGCGGCGTTGCTGCGATGGCCAGCCGTGTCGGCCGAGGCGCCGTGCCACAGCGGGCTGTTGCCGCCGGCCAGGTTGCCCTGGCCGGACACCGCATGGTCATGCGCCTTGCCGAAGGGCTGCGCTGCATTGCCCTGCTCCGGCTGGCCGGCCGGCGTGCGCGCCACGCCGCCTTCGCCCTGGCCGTTGTACAGCGCGCCGACGATGATGGGACGGTCGATGTCGTTTTCCAGAAACTGTACCAGTACTTCCTGGCCGATGCGCGGCAGGAACTGGCTGCCCATGCCGCCGCCGGCCGAGCGCTGCGCCACGCGCACCCAGCAGGTGGCGTCGCCGCTGTCCTGCCAGTGGAAGCGGATGCGCACGCGGCCCAGGCGGTCGCAGTGGATCTCGTCCACGCCGTTGGGGCTGTCGCTGCCGTCGGGCCCGACCACGATGGCGCTTTGCGCGCCGCCGGCGGTGGGACGCGGGTGGCTGCACCCGCCGCTGCCCGACAGCAGCGGGCGCCATGGCAGCTCGTTGGCGATGGCGTCAAAGCTGTTGGCGTAGCCGCTGCCGATCGCTTGCGCGATCGTCTGCGCGTAGTCGCCAGCATCTTCCGGCGGCACCGCTTCGAGCAGCAGTTCGGGAATGGGGCCAAACAGTTCGGCCAGCGCCTGCACGGCGGGCAGCGGCAGGTTGTTCACGCCCACGCTGCGCACGCGCAGCACGGTGTAGACGGGAACGGCGTCCCCAGTTGGCGCACCGCTTCGCAGCGGGCCTTGCGTCACGGCGACGCAACTGCCCGCGCGCAGCGTGCGCACGGTGGAGCGGCCGCGCCAGGGCTGGCTGCGCGCTTCGCGGGCCTGCATCTGCAAGTCGGCGTAGCGCTGCGCCTGGGCGCCGCTGGCGTAGTGGTACTGGCCGGGCGCGTCGTAGTTTTCCAGCGCCAGCAGCCCTGCCGTTTTCAGGCGCGACATGGCGCTGGCGCCTACGGCGCGCTTGGCCTTGTAGTCGTAGCTGAGCAAGGTGGTGAGGGAGACGCAGGCCGCGCGGCTGGCCTGGAGCGACTGGATCGTGTCCTGCTGCTCGCCCACGCGGGCGCCGTGGAAGCGGATGCCGCCGCAGGCTTCGCTGCTGGCGTCTTCCGGCACGGCGCAGCGCTGGCTACTGTCGGCAAACAGCACCATCTGCGCGCCATCGTCATCCTGTTCGAAGCGCCAAGCCAGGCCTTCCTCCGCCAGCAGGCGTTCGATGAAGGCCAGGTCGCTTTCGCGGTACTGGCAGCAGTAGCTGCGCGGGACGGCGTCGGCCATAAAGGGCGCGGCTTCGTCGCTCCAGCGCCAGCGCGCCAGAGGCTGGTAGGCGCTGAACACCTCGTCGACGATCTCGAGCACACTCCTGTCCTGCCACACGCGGCTGTTGCGCACCTGCCCCAGGCGCCACACCCAGTGCGTGAGCCGCAGCCGGTAGCGGGCGAAGCCGCCGTTGCTGCCTAGCGCGGCCATTTGCGTCACGTCGCCGCTGAAGCGGGTGCGGGTGCCGTCGGCCAGGCTCAGTTCCAGGGTCGCGGACCGGCCCAGCAGGGATGCAGCCTGCAGATGGGCGTCGGTGGACAGCACGATCACGTCGCGCGGGCCGGTGCCTTGCAGTTCGTCGTCGGCGGCAAAGGCCTCGACCAGCAGATCCGGTCCATCCTCCAGCACCAGGGCGTAAAGACGGGTTTCACTTGAGTATTGCGCCAGCGCGGCGGAGATTTGCGCAATTGCAGCTTGCATGTTTCATTGAGAAATTATTGAATATTTGGCAATTTACTATATTCAACAATTTCTTGCCGCACATTTGACGCGTGCGCGCGCTACAGTGCTTCAGGGTAGCCCGTGATGTCGGCGATCTCCTGGTACATCGGCTGCAGGCGCTTGTACATTTTCAGATAAACGCGCTGATACAGCTGCTCGTAGGTCTTGCGGTTGGCCTCGACCGGGTGGAATACGCGGCCAGGGCGCGTCATGGCCTTGATGGCGGCGGCGAAGTCGGCGTGCAGGCCTAGGCCGGCGGCGGCGCAGATGGCGGCGCCCAGCCCGGAGGTTTCGTACAGGTGGGCGCGCGCGGCGGGCAGGCCGAAGATGTCGGCCGAGAGCTGCATGGCCGCGTCGCTTTGCGAGCCGCCGCCGGCGACGCGCAATTCCGTCACCGGCACGCCGCTGCGCTTCTGGATGCGCTCCATGCCTTCGCGCAGCGCATAGGCCAGGCCTTCCAGTATCGCCCGGTACATATGGGCGCGCGTGTGGACGTCGCCGAAACCGATCATGGCACCCTTCGCTTCCGGCCCCGGCACCTTGATGCCGGGGCTCCAGTATGGCTGCAGCATCAGGCCCATGGAGCCGGGCGGCACGGCGTTCACCAGCTTATCGAACAGCGCTTCGGGCGGCGTGCCCTTCTCGGTGGCGGTGGCTTGTTCCAGGTGGCCGAACTGCTCCTTGAACCAGTTCACCATCCAGTAGCCACGGAAGATCTGCACTTCGGTGCTGTAGGCGCCCGGCACCGCCGACGGGTACGGCGGGATGAAGGGCGTCACTTCGATGTACTTGGTGTTGGTGGTGTTGATGGTGGCGGTGGTACCGAAGCTGAGGCAGCCGATGTGCGGTTCCAGGCAGCCGGCGCCGATCACTTCGCAGGCCTTGTCGGCAGCGGCGGCCACCAAGGGCGTGCCTTCCGGGATACCGGTGGCCAGCGCGGCTTCGGCCGTGATGGCGCCGATCACCGTGCCCGGCCGCACCAGCTCCGGCAGCATTTCGCGCCGCACCGCCAGTGCCTGCCATTTCCAGTCGCGCGCGCCGGCCCACTTGTGGCCTTTGTAGTCGAACGGCAGGTAGGCCACCTGCGAGCCGATGGAGTCGACAAAGCGGCCGCACAGGCGGAAATTCAGGTAGCCGGACAGCAGCAGCACCTTGCTGGTCTGCGCCCAGATGTCCGGCTGGTGGGCGGCGATCCAGTTCACTTCCGCTTCGCGCCGGAAGTAGTTGATGGTGCCTTCCACGCGCGCCAGCTTGAAGGCGGCCTTCCACAGCGGGCCGATGGGCGGCACGGTATCGGTACGGCGCTGGTCCAGCCAGGTGATGGCGGGCCGCAGCGGCTTGCCATCCCTGTCCACGTTGATGACCGTGCCGCGCTGGGTGGTGACGGCTACGCCTTTCACGTCGGCGCGGTCGATGCCGGATTCTTGCCACAGGCGCTGGCAGGCGATGCTGACGGCGTTCCAGTAGCCGTCGGCCTTGTGCTCGGCCCAGCCGGGGTGGTCCGAGTAGTAGGGCTGGAGATGGACTTGCGCTTTGGCGGCGAGGTTGCCGTCCAGGTCGAACAGCAGGGCGCGCACGCTTTGTGTGCCGTTGTCGATGGAGAGGGTGTAGGGACCGGACATGTTTATGCGGGCAAGCTGTAGTGAGTTTTCCATAATGCCAGATAGGCGACCTGCTCGGCATCCCAGCGGTGGTCGCTCCAGCCCAGTTCCTGCTGGCAGATGGCGCGTACGCGCGGCAGGATCTCCACGCCGCCGCCGCGCAGCTGCAGGCCGATCCGCAGGCGGCGCAGCAGCAGGTCTTCCAGGTGCTGCACGGCTTCGTGCCGCGCGGCCCAGCGCAGCTGCGCCCAGATGCTGGCGGTGCCGGGTATGAGGGCGAGTTCACCGGGCTGCGCATCCGGAGAGTCGTCCGGCTCGCCCCGGCGCGCGCATGCCAGCAGCGCAGCGGCCTGGGCGCCGTAGCGGCCTTGCAGGCGCTGGGCCTGGCCTGCGGGGAGGCTGTGGCCATGGCCGAAGCCATAACCGTGGCTGAGCGCCGGGGGTGGTGCGAAGATGGGCTGCGGCGAGAAGTCCGCTTGCCAGGCAGGCAGCATGGCTGCCGCCTCACGCAAGGCGTCCAGCGCGATCACGCGGAAGGTGGTGAGCTTGCCGCCGGTGACGGTCAGCAGGCCGTCTTCCAGCCACAACGCGTGCTCGCGGGTTTCTTTCGACGGGTCGGCCTGGCCGCTGTCGATCACGGGGCGCACACCGGCGTAGGTGGCGAGGATGTCGGCTTCCTGCAGATCGAGCTGGGAGAACTGGCTGCGCAAGGCGGCCATCAGGTAGTCGACTTCGCTGCGCGTGATGGCGGCTTCGAACTTCATGTCGCCGCGGTGGTCGACATCGGTAGTGCCGACCAGCGTGACGCCCTCCCAAGGGAAAGCGAACACGGGACGTCCGTCGGCCGGATGCATCAGGCTCACGGCCTGCGCCAGCGGCAAGCGCCATGCGGGGAGGACCAGGTGGCTGCCGCGCAGCGGACGCAAGCGCCGACCTGCGCCGCCCTGGGCTCCGGGTTGCGCGCCGCATGGCGTCCGCAGCGCGTCGGCCCATGCGCCGGTTGCGCTGATGACGACGCGCGCCCTGACCTCGTGCTCGGCGCCGCCGATCTCGTCGCGCAACCTGGCACCGCGCACGCGGCCGGCCGCTGCCCCGGCGCCGGCTCCACGCGGGCTGCCATCGCCACAATGGATGGCGTCGCCGCGCAGCAGCGTTTGCACGGACAGGTAGTTGAACGCCGTGCCGCCCAGCGCCTGTGCTTCCTGCAGCACGCGCATCACCAGGCGGGCGTCGTCGGTCTTGGCGTCGGTATAGCACATACCGCCTTGCAGGCCTTCGCTGCTGATGTTGGGCGCCAGCGCCAGGAATTCGTCGCGCGGATAGTAGTGGCGGGCGCGCTGGCCCGCCATGTGGTCGTAGATGGCCAGGCCGGCCAGAAAAGTGCGGCGGCCGGGCTTGCGGCCGGCGTAATCGCCGAATGCAAAGCTTTGCGGCTCCACCAGGCCGGCCGCTTCCCGCAGCAGGCTTTCGCGCTCGTGCACGGATTCGCGCGTCAACGCGAACTTGCCTTCTTTCAGGTAGCGCAAGCCGCCGTGCACCAGCTTGGACGAGCGGCTGGACGTGCCCCAGGCGAAGTCGCGCTGCTCCACCAGCAGCGCTTTCAGGCCGCGACGCGATGCTTCCAGCAGGATGCCCGCGCCGGTGATGCCACCGCCGACGATCAGCAAGTCCCAGTCGCGCGCCAGCAATCCGGCCAGCGCGGCGCGGCCACCTGGCCGCCAATGGCCGGCTTCCCCGGCGCCGCCAGCGTCGTCCACGACGCCATCGGCCCCGCCGCGAGGGGCGGCGCCAGTCATGTCTGCGCCTTCGGCAGCAGCTTGCCGGGGTTCATGATGCCCTGCGGGTCGAAATGGCGGAAGATGGCTTGCATGGCCGCGATTCCCGCCGCGCCCTTCTCCTCAGCGAGATACGGCGCATGGTCGCTGCCGACGCCGTGCTGGTGGCTGATGGTGCCGCCGCAGTCGACGATGGCGTGGCTGACGGCCTGCTTGAGCGAGCGCCAGCGCGCCAGGTCCTCGTCATAGTCGCCCGCCAGCCGGTACACGAAGGTGCTGTACACGCTGGCGCCCTGTGCGTACAGGTGCGACAGGTGCGTATACGCGTGCACCTGCTCGCCGTGCCCGGCAAGCGCCTCGGCAGCGGCAGCTTCCACCGCGCGCATGGTGGGTTCCACCAGCGGCCAGTCCACCGCCGTTTCCACCGTATCGATCACATAGCCGTGCTCCCACGCCGCATTGCGCAGGTAGACATTGCGGAAGCGGTTCTGCTTCCACTTGTCGCCCATCTTGCGGCCAACGTGCACCCCGCCGTGCCGGCGCGCCATGCGCAGCGCCGCAGAGATGGCGGCGCGCGCCTGGGGCTTGGCGCCGCTGGCGCCCAGCATCAGCATGCACTTGCCTTCCTTGCAGCCGCGCAGCGACAGCCAGCCTTCCAGCAGTCCGATCAACCTCTTGTGGCCGGCCAGCGCCAGCATGGTGGTGGTTTCCAGCGCGTTCGACAGCCGCAGCATGGACAAGCCCAGCCTGGCCTGCGCCAGCTCGCGCACCGCCGTCTCGGCGTGCGTCCAGTCGGCAAAAAACACCGCATGGAAGGCCTCATATTCGGGCAGCGGCGACACCCGCACCACCGCCTCGGTCAGGATGCCGATGCGGCCCTCGGAGCCGAGCACGATTTCGCGCAGGTCGGTGCCGGCGGCCGACGCCGGGAACGTGGGAATCTCCAGCCGCCCCACCGGCGTTTCCACGGAGCCGCCGGCGAACATCTGCTCGATGCGCCCGTAACGCAGCGATTGCTGGCCGGACGAGCGCGTGACGACCCAGCCGCCCAGCGTCGAATACTCGAACGACTGCGGGAAGTGGCCCAGCGTGTAGCCATGCGCGCGCAGCTGCGCTTCCAGGTCGGGGCCGTACACGCCTGCGCCGAAGGTGGCCAGTTGCGAAGCGCGGTCCAGGTGCGCCATGCGGCACAGCCGGGTGAGGTTCACGGCCAGCGTGGGCTGCGCGCCCTCGCCCGCCGTCAAGTGGCCGGCCACGCTGGTGCCGCCGCCGTGCGGCACCACCGCCACGTTGTAGCGCTGCGCGTACCGCAGCAGTTCGCGCACCTGCTCCGGGCTTTCCGGAT
The DNA here is from genome assembly GCF_059704565.1 of Massilia sp. NBRC 108631. Taxonomy (NCBI): domain Bacteria; kingdom Pseudomonadati; phylum Pseudomonadota; class Betaproteobacteria; order Burkholderiales; family Oxalobacteraceae; genus Massilia; species Massilia sp. NBRC 108631. The sequence goes on along the minus strand of NZ_BAAKJE010000142.1, from coordinate 86,108 downwards.
ACGCCACGCCGTCCGGCGCCGTGCCGATGCGGCCGTAGCGCAACTTGAGCCAGTCCGGCAGGCTCTGGCCCAGCGCGTTGCGCAGCCGGACCGGCGCGCTGGTGTCGATCAGCTGGTGACAAGGCAGGCGCGAAGGCGCCAGCGTGGCGCAGGCCTGCTCGAAAGTGGCGTCCTGCCGGCCCTTGCCGGCGCCGATGCGCTGCGCCAGGAAGGCCAGCGCATCGGCCTCCAACGCGAAGTTGACCGCATCGTCGCCCCAGCCGTTCCAACGTCTCATCGTTTCTTTTCTCCGCTTGCTATACTGGCGCACCTGGCCAAAATGATGACTAGAGAATAAGACCAAACCAGACCCCGGTATTGCGCTTTCATGACAAACGCCTTGTTCGATCATGCCAACCACGGCCGCGTGGCCGGCTCCTACCTGCAGCCCTTGCTGGAGGCTGCGGCAGCGCGCGGCGTGACGCCGCAGGCGCTCGAGCAGGCCGCCGGCCTGGCGCCCGGCGCGCTGGCGCCGCTGCCGGAATCCCTGCAGGCGGCGGACTACGTGCGCCTGCTGGACCTGGCCGCCGCGCTGGCGCACGATCCGCACTTCGGCCTGCACGTGGGCGAGCGGGTGAAGCTGGGCACCTACAGCGTGTATGGCCTGATCCTGCTCAGCTGCCGCGATTTCGGCCACGCCTTCGAGCAGACCATACGCTACGAGCAGCTGGCGCACGACCTGGGACGTTCCAGCCTGCAGGTTGAAGACGGACTGGCGCGCTACACCTGGCACAGCCGCTTTCCCGGCGCCACGCGGCACCTGGCCGACAGCGTGTTCGCCGGCATCCGCGTGTTCGGCAACTGGCTGGCGGGCGCGCCGCTGCCGCCGGCCCGGCTCGAGCTGGTGCATGGTTGCGAGCCTGCGCTGCAGGCAGAGTACCTGCGCGTGTTCGGCGACATGCCGCAATTCGGCGCGGACGCCAACCGCGCCACGTTCGACGCGCAGCTGCTGGTGTGGCCGGTGCCGAACGCGGACGTGAGCATGTATCCGGTGCTGCAGCAGCACGCGGAGCAGCTGCTCAAGCAGCGCGCGCAGGCGGACGCCGGCATCGCTGCGCAGGTGCGGGCGGCCATTGTGCGCGGGCTGTCGCGGGGGCAGGTGCGGCTGGCGTCGATTGCGGAAGAACTGGGGCTGTCGCCGCGCACCTTGCAGCGCAAGCTGAGCGAGGCCGGCGTGAATTTCCAGCAGGTGCTGGACCAGACGCGCTTCGCGCTGGCCAGGGACTATTTGCGGCAGCCGGGCTTGAGCCTGGTCGATATCGCCTTCCTGCTCGGCTATCAGGAGCAGAGCGCGTTCAACCACGCGTTCCGGGAGTGGGCCGGCGTGAATCCGGGCGCCTGGCGCGGGCAGCGCTAGGTTTCTTCGCCGCGCACGCGCACGAACGGGCCGAGGCAGGCGTCCATGCTGGCCTCCAGGCACATCAGGAACATATTGCCGGTATGGTGGAACAGGATGAAGCTGGCCACCGTGCGCCCCACTTCCGTGACCTGGCCGGAACAATCGAGCTTGCCGTTGTCTTTGACGATCTTGTCGGAGGTCTTGTAGAAGCCGTTCTTGTCGGGCTGGTCGTCGATGACGAATTCGGTCTCGGCCACTTCGGCCGCGCTGGTGATCAGCGCCGTGCCGTCGGCGCGCATGCGGTACATTTCCTGGCAGGAGCCGTCCGGCAGCACGAAGCGCCAGACGCCCACGATGGGATGGTCGGCCCGCACCGGAGCGGCCTTGCCGGCTGCCGCGCAGCACAGGATGCAGGCGGCGAACATCAGCTGCAACACCCGGCTCGGGATACACATCGGGAACTTCCGCATGGCGAACCTCCGCATTGGGCGTTGGATGCGTCCAGTATATCCCGGCCGGGCGAACCGCGTTTTACTTCTCCGCCGCCGCCTTCATGCTGGCCAGGCCCTTCTCGAAGTCCGGGCCCACCATCTTGTCCATGCTGACGAACACGCCCATCAGCTTGGTGATGAAGGCGCTCGGGCCGGACATGCTCCACGTCACCGTGGTGCTGTCGCCCTGCGGCGCCAGCGTGAACACGGTGGTGTTGTGCGACTCGAACGGTTTCAGGAAGTCGAGCTTGATGTCGATCTTGCCGGGCGGTGTGGCGCCGGTAATCTCCATGCGGCCCGCGCCCACCTGGTCGTTGCCTTCCCAGCCGTAGACGGCGCCCACGCCGCTTTGCGGTCCGCTGAAGGTACGCACCATTTTCGGGTCCAGGTGCTCCCACGGCGACCAGGCGCTCCAGTTGTGGAAGTCGCTGATCAAGGGATAGATCTTCTCCGGCGCCGCCTTGATGGTGGTGCTGCGCGTGACGGTGAAGGTGTTGGGCTGGGCCAGCGCCAGGCCTAGAATGATGACGATGATGGCAGTGATGCCGATAGCGATTTTTTTAAGCATGGGGTCTCCTGCTGCAATGGTTTTTTTAGGTCCGGCTGTTGCCGAAGACGCAAGCCTAGCATGATTTTTTGGCTACGTTGCCAAAAAACATGATCCGCTCCCCAAGCGTCCCGTCAAGCGCCGCGTACGCGCAACAACAGTGGCAAGGCGCTCGGCGTCATCGTGAACGTGAAGCACTCTTCCACCGGCGGTGCGCCCGGCCGCAGCGTGAAATCGAAGTTATGCAGGATCATCGACATCGCCATCTTGATCTCGGCCATGGCCAGGTAGCGGCCCGGACAGAAACGCGGCCCGCCGCCGAAGGGCATCAGCTTGCGCGCCGGGTCGGAAGCGGCGTCCGCCCCGTGCTCCGCGCCTGCCAGCCAGCGCCCGGGCAAGAAGGCCTCCGGCTGCGCAAAGCCGCCGGCGCGCTGGGCCGCCTGCCGCAGCATCAGGAAGATCACCGTGCCGGCAGGGATCTGGACGCCGCCCACCTGCGTCGGCACGTTGGCCTCGGCCGCCATAAACGGCGCCACCGGCTTCAGGCGCATGGCTTCGCGCGTGGCCGCATCCAGGTAGTCCATCCGCTCCAGCAGTTGCGGGTCGCGCGCCACCGCCTCCCCTCCCAGCAGGCGGTCCGCCTCTTCGGCCGCCAGCGCCACGGCGGCGGGCGACTGCGGCAGCAGGTTGAGCAGCCAGGCCACCGTGTTCGAGGTGGTGTCCTCGCCCGCGAACACCATGGTGATGGCGTTGCCGATCACCACGCTGTCGCTGAAGCCGGAATCGGCCTCGTCGCGCGCAGCCACCAGCGCTTCGAGCATATTGGACGGCTTGCTGCGCAAGCACGGATCGGCTGCCATGCGGGCGCGGGCCTGGGCGATGAACCCTCCGATGGCCGCGTGGATACGCGCCGCGGCGGCGTCGGCCTCCCGGTCCACCGGCAGCTTGAACACCTTCCAGTATTCAACCGGCGTGGTGAGGCGGCGCGCCACGCGCTTGAAGCAGAATTCGATATCGCGCTGCAGCGGGTTGTCCTCGTGCTCCAGCGTATTGATGTCCTGTCCCATGGCCAGGCCGACGGTCACGTCCAGCGTGTAAGCCTTCAGGTCGCGCAGCACGTCCACTTCGCGCCCGGCGGCCAGCGCGGCCCTCCAGCGCAGGCACAGGCGCTCGGTCATCATGGCCAGCGTGGGGAAGAAGCGGTGCACCACTTCCGGCGTCAGCGCGCGCATGGCCAGCTTGCGCTGGCGGCGCCATTCCTCGCCCTCGGCGGTAAACAAGCCGCGCGTGCCGGCGTCTTCCAGCATGCGCGCGGTGCGCGAGGAGCGGCGGTAGGTGTCAGGACGGTCGCGCAGGATGGCGGCGATGGCGTCGCGGTCCGACACCACAACGAAGCTGCGTTTCATCATGGTGAAACGAAAGATGGGGCCGAACTCGCGCGCCCAGTCTTCCATGTTGCGATGGAAGCGGCCGGGCTGGATCTGGCGCAGATTGCCCAGCAGCGGCGCGCCTTGCGGTCCGGGCAGTTCCGCTATGCTGCGCGGCGCGTCGCCGCGTCCCGCTTGGTCCAGCGCCATGCTGCTCTTGTCGGCCATGTCTCGTCCCGATTGGCGGTTAATCTGTTATATTTTACGCCACATTTTAAAAAAAGGAACGCCTATGTTGTCGCATGTGTTTATCGGGGTGACGGAGTTCGAGCGCGCCCACGCGTTCTATGCCGCGCTGATGGATGAGCTGGGACTGGTGCGCAAATTCAGGGATGACAGCCGGCCCTGGGCGGGCTGGATGGCGGCGGATGCGCCGCGGCCGCTGTTCGTGATCGGCAAACCCTACGAGGGCGAGGCCAGTTGCGGCAACGGCCAGATGGTGGCGCTGCTGGCGCCGTCGCGCGCGGCGGTGGACCGCGCCTACGCCAGTGCGCTGGCGCATGGCGGCAGCTGCGCCGGGCAGCCCGGCTTGCGGCCGCACTACCATCCGAATTACTACGGCGCCTACTTCCGCGACCTGGACGGCAACAAACTGGGCGTTTGCTGCCACCACGAGGAGTAAATCAGGCCAGCGCTTCCTTGGCCGCTTCCTCCGGCGTCAGGCCGTCATAGAACTGGTCGGTGAACCACTCGATCTGCTCCTCGATGTGCTCCTGGGCCTGCTCCACGGTGGCGCCGCCCTGCACCAGGAAACCTTCCACTTCGATGCACCAGTGGATCAGCGCCAGGGTTTCTTCGTCCAGCTCTTCTTTTTTCTTTGCCATGCTTGCTACGCCTTCACTGTGTCATTAATCGTCCAGCCCACAGTGTACAGTGTAGCAGCACGGACCTGCCCTACTGCGCTTGCTTCGCCGCCACTTGCTCCTTCGGCTCCGGGTACAGCACCAGCTGCAGGTAGTTCTCCTTGTCGAAGTAGCGCCTGGCCGCTGCCTGCAGGTCGGCCGGCTTGATGCCCGCCACGCGCTGCTCGTACTTCAGGAAAGCGGCGGCCGGGTCGGTGCCGTTCAGCGCGGCACCCTGCAGGCGGCTCAGCCAGTAGCCATTCTCGCGCAACGCCTTGCGGTGGCTGGTGTTCCAGTTCTGCTTGACCTTGTCCAGGTCCGCCGCATCCGGTCCTTCGTCCTGCATCTTGCGGATCAGTTCCATGGTGGCGGCGATCACCTTGTCCACGTTCTCCGGCGCGCACGGCAGCGCGGTCTGGATCTGGTAGGCGCCGTAGGGACGCTTGCTCAGGCCGCCGCTGATCTGGCCGCCGTAGATCACCGCCATCTTCTCGCGCAGTGTTTCGATCAGCTTGATGTTCAGCACTTCCAGCATGGCCTGCATGTGCATCTGCGCCTCTTCCGAGTACTTCGCCTCGCCGGTAAACACCAGCGCCACCCGGCTCTTCGGCTCGGACCCCTTGTACACCTCCTTCTTCACCACGCCCTTCACCGGGCGGATGCCCTGGTCCCGGTAATCGACCGGAATGGACGGCGTGGGCAGGCTGGCCAGGTAGGTGGCCAGCAGCGGCTTGATCTTCGCCACCTCGAAGCTGCCCACCAGGTAGAAGGTGAAGCCCCTGGCACTGGCGAAGCGCTCCTTGTAGATTTCCATCACGCGGTCCAGCCGGATCTGGTCGAAGTCCTCCACGCGCGGCGCGCGCGGCGCCAGCGGATGGTTGTTGTACAGGGTCGCCGTGAGCGTATCGCCGAACACCGCTTCGGGCATCAGCAAGGCATTGCGCGCCATTTCGCGCTGCTTGCCGATGAAGGACGCGAACAGCGCCTCGTCCTTGCGCGGCTGGGTGAATTCCAGGTGCGCCAGCTGCAACATGGTTTCCACGTCGTTGCTGCCGGAGCCGCCGCGCAAGCCTTCGGTCAGCGTGCTGATCGACGCGCCCGACGAGGCGGTCTTGCCGGCCAGGATCTTCTGCATGTCGGTGGGCGAGTAATTCAGCAAGCCCATCTGGCCGACGATGGTGCTGGCGTAGCGCGCGTTGAACATGTCCTTGGCGTCATACAGCGACTGGCCGCCGAAGCGGTGCGCGCTCATCAGCACCTGGTCGTTCTTGAAGTCGGTCGGTTTCAGCACCACCTTCACGCCGTTGCTCAGCGTCAGTTCGGTCAGGCCCAGCGCCTTGTTGACGGTCTCCTTGACGATGCTGCCTGCCCTGGGCGGCTTGTCCATCAGGCTGGTGGCGTACACCTTCTCGTCCTGCGCCTTCACCGCCACCATCTCGGCCGCGTTCACCGCCGCCAGCAACTGCTCGCCTTTCGGCGCCGGCTGCTCGGCCTTGTCGTTGCCCAAGTAGACCACCAGCTTGTGCTGGTCGGCGGGCAGCAGCTTGCGCGCGGCGGCGTTGACCTCCTCCAAGGTCACGCCCGGCACCAGCTCGTTGGTGTAGGCGTACTCGTTGACGATGCCCGGCATCGATTCGTTGACCAGGAAGTTGCGCATGAACTCGGCCGCGAAAGCCGCCGATTCGGACTTGTCGCGTTCGTTGTACAGGCGCTCGACCTGGCGCAGCATGCCCTTCTTGATGCGCTCCAGCTCCGACGCGGTAAAGCCGAACTGGCGCGCGCGCTCGCTCTCCTGCACCAGCGCGCTGATGGCCGGCTGCGGGCCGCCCTTGCCCAGCACGGCCAGCGCGCTGAAGGACTTGTAGCCGTGCGCCACCTTGCCCACTGTGCCGCCGCCCTGGATGAAGGGCGGCTCGGCCTGCTGCGTGAGCTCGTTCATGCGCTGGCCCAGCATGGCCATGACCATGCCCTCGACCAGCTTGCGGCGGTAGCCGGCAAAGTCGGTTTCCTCCTGGTACGGCTCGATGGCGTAGCGGATGTACAGCATATTGGCCGGCGACTCCTTGTCCAGGAACACCAGCGACTCGGAATAGGCGCGCGAAGGAATCGGCGCATAGCTGCGCGGGCGCGGCTGCTCGGGGTTTTTCAGGCCGCCGAAGTGGCTGTGCACCAGTTTCTCCGCCTCCGCCGGGTCGATGTCGCCCACCACGATCACCGCCATCAGGTCCGGGCGGTACCAGTCCTTGTAGAAGCGCTTGATGGCTTCCGGCTTGAAGTTCTTCAGCGTCTCTTCCTGGCCGATAGGCAGGCGGTCGGCATAGCGCGAGCCGTTGAACAGCTTGGGCATCAGCACCTTGTTCATGCGGTCGCCGAAGCCTTTGCCGATGCGCATTTCCTCCAGCACGATGCCGCGTTCGCTGTCGATGTCGGCGTCGTTCAGCGACAGGCCGCCGGCCCAGTCCTGCAGCACCTTGAAGCCGGTATGGATGTTCTCCTTCTTCGCCGTGGGGATGGGCAGCATGTAGACGGTTTCGTCGAAGCTGGTGTAGGCGTTCAGGTCGGCGCCGAATTTCACGCCGATCGACTGCAGGTAGGAAACCAGCTCGTGGCGCTTGAAATTGGTGGAACCGTTGAAGGCCATGTGCTCGGTGAAGTGCGCCAGGCCGCGCTGGTCGTCGTCTTCCAGGATGGAGCCGGCCTTGACCACCAGGCGCAGTTCCAGCTTCTGTTCCGGCTTGGCGTTTTTCTTGATGTAGTAAGTGAGGCCGTTGGGCAGTTTGCCCACCTTCACGTCCGGCGCCATCGGCAGCTGGGCCGACGGATGGATCTCGGCCTGCGCCAGCAGCGCGTAGCCGAGCAACACGGTGGCGCACAGGATGCGTATTTTTACAGCTGTCATGGTGTCTGGTTCCTCTTCTTCACTTCGGTTCCGGGTGCAGCACTGCCTGCACATAGTTGTCGAACTTGATGTAGCGCCGGGCCGCCTCCTGCAGCTCGGCCGGCGTGAGCGCCGCAATGCGCTGCTCCTCGCGCAGCAGCAGCCCGGGGTCGCCGCCGTCGGCATAGGCAGCCTGCAAGCCCGCCAGCCAGTAGCTGTTTTCCTGCAGCGCCCGGCGGTAGGTGTTGCTCCAGTTGGCCTTCACCTTGGCCAGGTCGGCCGGGTCCGGCCCCTGCGCCTGCATCTTCTTGAGCACGTCCATGGTGGCCGCAATGACCTGGGGCACGCTGCCGGATGCGCACGGCAGGTTGGCGCTAAACAGCACGCGGCCGTAAGGCAGCTTGTTCATGCGGCCGCTGAAGCTGCCCGAATAGAGCAAGCCCTTGTCCTCGCGCAGCACTTCCACCAGCTTAATGTTGAGCAATTCCCCCAGCGCACGCACGCGCAGGGCTTCGTCCTCCGAGTACGGCGCCTCGCTGGCAAAGCGCAGGCTGACCCGGCTTTTCAGCTCGGCGCCGCGGTACATATCGGTCTTGATCACGCCTGCAGCCGGGCGCATGCCCCGGTCGCGCATGGCGGTGGCGATGTCGGGCACCGGCAGGCTGCCCAGGTAGGCCGCCAGCAGCGGCTTGAGCTTGGCCACCTCGAAGCTGCCCACCAGCACAAAAGTGAAGTCCTTGGCGCTGGAAAACCGCTCCTGGTAAATCTCCGCCACCCGCTCCAGCTTGAGCTTGTCGTAGTCGGCCGGCAGCATCAGGCGCGGCAGCAGCGGATGGTCGTTGTAGATGGCGCCGGCCACCCTGTCGCCGAACACGGCATCGGAACTGGCGGCCCGGGCGCGCGCCCCTTCGCGCTGTTTCGCGATCAAGGAAGCGAACAGCTTGTCATCCTTGCGCGGGCGCGTGAAGCGCAGATGCACCAGCTGCAGCATGGTTTCCACCTCCGCCGTGGCGGCGCTGGCGTTGACGTTCTCGTACAGCTCGTTGATCTCGACGTTGGCCTGCACGGTTTTTCCGGCGAGCACCTTGGCCAGTTCGATCGGCGCGTAATCCAGCAAGCCCATCTGCGACACGAGGCCGCTGGCCAGCCGCGCACTGTTCAGGTCGGCTGCGTCGTACAGCGATTGCCCGCCTTGCCGGAAGCCGCCCAGCAGGACCTGGTTGTTCTTGAAGGCGGTCGGCCTGAGCACCACCCGCACGCCGTTTTCCAGCGTCAGCTCGGTGGTGCCCAGCGCCGCGTCGACGCGTTCCTTGACGATGGCGCCCGGCTTGGGCGGCGCCTCCATCAGGCTGGCGCCATACACTTTCTCCACCAGCGGCTGCAGCGGCGCCGCTTCGGCCGCGGCGGCGGCGGCCAGCAGCGCGGAGCGCGAGGGCGCGCGCACATCCGCGCGGGCGCCGCCACGGTAGACCAGCAGCTTGTGCTGGCCGGACGGCACCGCCTCGCGCACGGCCTGGTTCACTTCGTCCAGCGCAATGGCTGGCAGCAACTCCCTCTGGAGCTCGACCTCATAGACCGGGCCCGGGATCGGTTCGCCCAGCAGGAAGTTGCGCACCAGAGCGCCGACCAGGGTGGACGAGTCGCCCGTGGCGCGCTCCTGGTAGCGGCTCTCGGCGGCGTTCAGGACGCTCTTTTTGGCGCGATCCAGTTCGGCCGCAGTGAAGCCGTGGCGGCGCGCGCGCTCGCTTTCCTGCACCAGCGCGGTCACCGCCGGCTCGGCGCCGCCCTTGCCCAGCACCGCCGTCGACTGGAAGGCCCGGTAGCCGGGCGCCGAAGCGGCCTTGACGCTGGCGGCCCGGACGAAGGGCGGATTGGCGCCCTGCGACAGCTCCGCCAGGCGCAGCGCCAGCATGGCGGTATACAGCCGTTCAATGAGGTGGGCCCGGTAGTCGGCCACCGTGCTGTCCGGGCGGCGCTGCTCGGCCGGATAGAAAATCGTCACCGTGTCCGACGCGATCTCCCTGAAACGCTGCACCAGCGCCTCGGAAGCCGTGTACGGCGGCAGGTCCACGTAGTTGCGGGCGCGGGGAGCAGCCGGCCCCTTGAGTTTGCCGAAGTGCTTGTGCACCAGCTGCTCGGCCTCGGCCGGCTCGATGTCGCCGACCACCACCACGGCCATCAGGTCGGGCCGGTACCAGTCCCGGTAGAAGCGCCTGACGGCGTCCGGCGTGAATTTTTTCAGCGACTCTTCGGTGCCGATGGGCATGCGCTCGGCGTAGCGGGCGCCGTTGTACTGCTTGGCGTACAAGGCCTGCATGGCGCCGGTGCCGCCGCGCAGGCGCAGTTCCTCCAGCACGATGTCGCGCTCGCGCTCGATGTCGGCGTCATTGAACGCCACCCCGTGCGCCCAGTCCTCCAGCACCAGGAAGCCCTGCTCCAGGTTTTCCTTCTTGTCGATCGGCAGCGGCAGCGTGTAGACCGTCTCGTCGAAGCTGGTGTACGCGTTGAGGTCGGCGCCGAACTTCACGCCGATCGACTGCAGGTAGGAGACCAGCGCGTGGCGCTTGAAATTGGTGGAACCGTTGAAGGCCATGTGCTCGGTGAAGTGCGCCAGGCCGCGCTGGTCGTCATCCTCCAGCATGGAGCCGGCCTTGACCACCAGGCGCAGTTCCAGCCGCTGTGCCGGCCTGGCGTTCTGCTTGATGTAATACGTGAGGCCATTGGGCAGCCTGCCCACCTTGACGTCGGCCGCCACCGGCAACGGCGCGTTCAGATTGGGGGCGGCATGCGCCAGCAGCGAGCAGCTGAGCAGGACAACAACCGTCGCGGTACGCAGTTTCAAAAGTCTCATGCTTGTCAGGATGCCATTGAATATGTTGCCACAATACACGAAGTTTGACAATTTCCGCTACAATCCTCAGGCCTCATTTTAGAGGCAACAACCAATACGTCTTCGGGGCGGGGTGAAATTCCCCACCGGCGGTAAAACCGGCAACGGTCAAGCCCGCGAGCGCTTGCTCACGCAAGGTCAGCAGATCTGGTGCAATTCCAGGGCCGACGGTCATAGTCCGGATGAAAGAAGATGTGCGCTGCAACGCGGCTTCCCGCTCGAGCGATCGAGACGGGCAGCCGCGCGTCGTCGCTTGCCCTGATGCGTTTTTCGCCCAACTTATGCGAGGAGCGTTTCACATGTCAGTAACTCAAGAAGCAAACCAGTTCTCCCTCTTCAGTCCCGATCTGGAAGGCCGCATCCAGTCTGCGCTGGCGGCCATGCGCGCCGGCGTGCCCGTCATCCTGCTCGACGATTTCGACCGCGAGAACGAAGCGGACCTGATCGTGGCCGCCGACAGGCTCACCGTGGAAACCATGGCGCTGATGATCCGCGAATGCAGCGGCATCGTCTGCCTGTGCCTGACGGCCGACAAGGTGCGCGAACTGGAATTGCCGCCCATGGCGCCGGACAACGGCAGCCGCTATGGCACGCCGTTTACGGTGTCGATCGAAGCGCGGCACGGCGTCACCACCGGGGTGTCGGCGGCCGACCGCGTAAGCACCATCCGCGCCGCCACCGCCACCGGCGCCAGGCCGGAAGACGTGGTGCGGCCCGGCCACGTGTTCCCGCTGCGCGCCACGCCGGGCGGCGTGCTGGCGCGCAAAGGCCACACCGAAGGCTCGGTGGACCTGGCCATCATGGCGGGCCTGAAGCCATCGGCCGTGCTGTGCGAGCTGATGAACCCGGACGGCACCATGATGCGCGGCGAGGACATCGAACGGTTCGCCGAACTGCACGGCATGCCCATCCTGACCATCGCCGAGATGATCGAATGGCGCACTAAAACCGAAGCAGCCTGAGCCGCATTCCGCCAACTTCGGGGTCTGACCCCGAAGGTGCAAAAATGCGGCACAGTTCGCTTGTGCGGAGTTTCAACGAGGCAAGTGGACGTGGCGGTGCACCAGCGTGCCTGCCAGCGCAAACGCCACGGCCGCCACGCCGAAGGCTACCGGCAGCCGCGCGCCCCACTCGGGCAGCGCGTGGATCACGGTGCCCATCAGCGCCACGCCCACCAGTGCACCGATCTGGCGGTTGGCGTTCAGCGCCGCGGCGGCGCTGTTCGAATATGCCTTGCCGGCCACCTGCATCACCGTGGCGGTCATGGCCGGAATCGCAATCCCTACCGCCACATTCATCAGCACGATCACCGTGAGCATCAGCGCCAGCGGCATGGACGGCATGCGCCACGCCAGCGCCAGCAGCACCGCCGCCATGGCGGCGCCCACGGCCAGCCCGCCTAGCAACGGCAGGCGCAGGCCGGTCCGCGCGGAGAGGCGGCCGGACGAGAAATTGCCTATCGTGAAGGCGGCCATCATCGGCAGCAGCGTGTAGCCGGTGTGCAGCGCATCGGCGCCGCGCGCCTGAATGTACAGGCTGAGCAGGAACAGCTGCCCGAACACCGCGAAATTGATCAGCAAGCCGGTGGCATTGGCGGCCGCGAAGCTGCCGTTGCCCAGCAGGGCGCGCGGCAAGATGGGATGGGCGATACGCCGCTCGCGCCGCACCAGTACCGCCGCAAACACCACGGTGGCCGCCAGCCCCGCCAGCAGCGGCGCCGACGTCCAGCCCAGCACCGGGCCTTCGATCAGCACGAAACTCAATCCGGCCAGCGCCAGCACGCCCAGGCCATGGCTGAGCAGCGACAGCGGCCTTGGCTGCGGCCGCACCGCCGGGATCAGCCGGTACGCCAGCGCCATGCCAAGCAAGCCCAGCGGCACATTCACCCAGAACACGCTGCGCCAGCCGAATTCGTGCACCAGGATGCCGCCCGCCAGCGGGCCGATGGCCGACGAGGCGCCCACCATGGCCGACCAGGTGCCCACCATGCGGGCGCGTACCTTGTCGTCCTCGAAGGTGTGGCTGAGCAGGCTGAGCGAGTTGGGCAGAAACAGCGCGGCGCCGGCGCCCTGCAGCAGGCGCGCCGCCGTCAGCGCGCCGCCGCCGGGAGCGATGGCGCACAGGACCGAGCCGGCCAGGAACACGCCCAGGCCGGCAATGTAGGCGCTGCGCGCGCCCATGCGGTCGCCCAGCGCGCCGCCGGCCAGCAGCAGGGCCGCGAAGGTCAGCGTGTAGCCGTCCACCACCCACACCAGGCCCGACACCGGCACCGACAGGTCGCGCGCGATGTCCGACAGCGCGGTGTTGACGGCCGTCAAGTCCACCATCGCCATCACGAAACCGATGGCCAGGGTCAGCAGGGTCAGGTTGCCCGCCTGCGGGGCGCTTTGTACCGCCGCGCCGCCAGCCGGGGCGGCAATACCAGCACATGAATCATTTGCCATAAGAAGCTCCTCTACCTATTGCCCGCATCGTAGGCCGCTTGCGCAATGCAGTAAACACGCATAACATCGGCACCCTGATGCAAAAATGCATTTCACGGAGCCGCCATGGACTGGGACAACGCCCGCATCTTCCTCGCCATCCACCGCGCCGGCACGCTGCGCGGCGCGGCGGCGCAACTCGACATCGACCAGGCCACGGTGGGCCGGCGACTGGCGGCCATGGAGCAGTCGCTCAACGCCAAGCTGTTCCTGCGCACGCCCGGCGGCTACGTGGCCACGCCGGCCGGCGACCTGGCCGCCAGCGCCGCCGAACAGATGGAAACCGCCGCCGACCGGCTGCAGCGCGAAATGCAGGGCATCGACCACCGCCTGTCCGGCACCATCCGCGTGGCCACCTCCGACACCATGGCGGCCCACTTCGTCATCGACGCCATGCAGCGCCTGCACGTGCGCCATCCGGACATCCGCATCGTGCTAAGCGCCTCGACCCAGCTCTCCAGCCTCACCCGGCGCGAAGCCGACCTGGCCATCCGCACCGTGCGGCCGGACAGCCCGGACCTGATCTCGCGCCACCTCACCCGCCGCACGCTGGGCCTGTACGCGTCCAAGGCCTACCTCAAGCAGCACGGCATGCCCACGCCGGGCAACGCGCTGGCCGGGCACGACATCGTGATCTACCAGCACAGCGTGGCGCCGCGCCATGCGGAAAAGCTGTGTGGCGAGCCGGTGGCCAACGCGCGCGTGGCGATGGAAGTCAACACCGGCCTGATATTGCACGAAGCCGTGAAAGCCGGCCTGGGCATAGGCGAGCTGGCCACCCATATTGCCGCCACCACGCCCGAGCTCGTGCGCATCTGGCCCGAGCGCGAACAGAGCTATGAGGTGTACCTGGTGATGCACAGCGACCTGAATCGCACCGCCCGGGTGCGCGCGGCGGCGGACGCCATCATTGAATCGTTCCCATCCCGATAGCACAGAATGCTAAGATGCCAAGATGAGTACACAGGCATCGTTTTTCTCCCCGCTGCGCGAGTTGCAGCGCTGGGCCATGGACTGGATCGCCAGCTGGTGGCAGTTGCTGCACTTCAGCGTGCTGGTTGCCACGCTCGCCCTTGCCCCGTCCAGCTACAATGCCCGCCACCGTCCCGCGCTGGCGCGCCAGCTGGTGCTGGGCAGCGCGCCGCACCTGCCGTGGTTCACGCTGGTGTCCGCGCTGATCAGCATCGTCATCATCCGCATCGTCGTCGTCACTTCGCAGAGCTATGGCCTGTCGCGCTATGCGCTGGAGATGGTGGTACGGGTGCTGGTGCTGGAGCTGATCCCGCTCATCACCGCGCTGTTCGTGGCCCTGCGCAGCACCTTGCCGGCCGGCGTGGAGTTCGCGCAGATGCGCGCCGCATCCAAGGGCAAGAACGCGGTGACGGGCATGATAGGCTTGCGCGACGAGTTCTTCCCGCGCGCCGTGGCCGGCATGTTCTCGGTGTGGCTGCTGGGCGCGGTGAGCTGCGTGCTCACGCTGATCCTGGCCTACCTCACCATCTACGGCTTTACGCCGTACGCGCTGCAAGGCTACACGCGCGTGGTGGGGCAGATTTTCACGCCGCCGGTGGCACTGATCCTGGTGCTCAAGATTTTCTTCTTCAGCCTGGCCGTGGGCCTGATCCCGCTGGCATCGTCCTTCCATGCCGGCTCGTGGCGGCTGCGCCATGTGCATGGCCTGTCCGACATGGTGCGCATGTTCTCCGTGCTGCTGCTGATCGAAGCCGCCTCCCTGGTGGGCAACTATTATTGAACCCGGAACCGATATGACCGAACCGACCCTGGCTCCCGAAGCCTCCCCCGTCCGCAATGCCGAACTCAAAGCCGCCCTGCTGCTGCTGCTGATGTTCGTGCTGGTGGCCGGCACCGCCATCTACCTGCTGTATGCGCGCGGCGCGTTCGAGGCCACGCAAAGGCTGGTGCTGACGGCCGACGACTCGGAAGGCGTGAGCGTGGGCATGGACGTGACCTTCGCCGGCTTCCCCATCGGCCGCGTGCAGCGCATTGAACTGGGCAAGGATGCCAAGGCGCGCGTGCTGATCGACGTGCCGACCAAGGACGCGCACTGGCTGCGCACCAGCAGCATCTTCACCCTGGAACGCGGCCTGGTGGGCGGCGCCAAGCTGCGCGCCTTCAGCGGCATCCCGAACGATCCGCCCTTGCCCGACGGCGCGGTGCGCGAGATGCTGGTGGGCGACGTGGCGGCCGAGATCCCGCGCCTGCTGAACGCGGCCAAGGAACTGCTGCAGAACGTGACCAACCTCACCGCCGCCGACTCCGCACTGGGCGCCAGCCTGGAGAACGTGCGCGGCGTGACCGAACGCCTGAACGGCCCCGGGGGCGCCATGGGCTTTATCGCCGGCGAGGACAAGAAGGCGCAGGAGCTGCTGCGCAACGCCAATTCGCTGATCGTCAAGGCCGACAAGCTGGTGGGCAATGCGGACAGCCGCGTGTTCGGCAAGGATGGCGTGATGACCGACACGCAAGCGGCCGTGGTGCAGATGAATGGCCTGCTGTCGGACGCGCGCACCAGCCTGAAGAAACTGGACGCGGTGCTGGCCGAGGCGCAGGCCGTCGGCGCGAACGCCCGCGTGGCCACGCAGGACCTGGGCGCGCTGCGCGGCGACGTGGACGCCAACCTGCGCAAGATCGAGCAGCTGATCAACGAGATCAACCGCAAATGGCCGTTCAAACGCGATACGGAGATCAAGGTGCCATGAAGAAGATGATGAACCCGGCTGCCGGCGCCGCGCTGGCCGCCATGCTCGGCGCGCTGCTGCTGCTGTCCGGCTGCGGCAACAACCCGCCCGTGCCGGACTGGAAAATGAATGCGCACAGTTCGCTGGAGCGCGCCCAGTCGGCCTACCTGGCCGGCAAGGACAGCGTGGCCGACAGCGAATTCGCGCGGGCGCGCAGCCAGGTCGGCAGCACCGGCAACATCGAGCTGGCCATCCGCGTGGAGCTGGCGCGCTGCGCCACGCAGGTGGCCTCGCTGGTGCTGGACGATTGCCGCGGATTCCACAAGTATGCGCATGACGCGTCCGGCGCGGATATCGAGTATGCGGCCTATCTGGCCGGCACCCTGCCTCCGTCCGACGCGGGACGCTTGCCCGAACAGCATCGCGCGGTGGCAGGCGCCGCCAACGACGTAGCGGCCGGTGCCGCAGTGGCGGCGATCAAGGACCCGCTGTCGCGGCTGGTGGCGGCTGGCGCCGTGTTCCGCGCCAACCGCGCCACGCCGCAGGTGATCGCGGCGGCGGTCGAAACCGCGTCCGAGCAAGGCTGGCGCCGGCCGCTGCTGGCCTGGCTCAACGTCCAGGCCCTGCGCGCCGAGAACGCTGGCGACACGGCCGAAGCCGCGCGCCTGCGGCGGCGCATCGCGCTGGCTGCGGAATAAGCCGCGCCGGAGCCCGGCGGCTTACGGCGTGAACGCCCGATCCGCCCTACCCGTCGCCGGCGCCGCTGCCGTAAGACGGGTTAGCTGCGCGCGGCCCGCCGTGTTCCGCCCGCCGCCTATTCCGAGGCGGCTGCGCGCGTGGCAGCGGCTGCGGCCGCTTCACGCAACTTGTCCTTCTTGCTCTTGCGCGCGCCCTTGATGCCGCCATTGACAATATCGGTGGCCGGATGCGCCACCGGCGCAGTTTCGACAGGCTCAAACCCGGCCACCTGCTCGCGCGGCACGCGGATGCCCAGCCGCTTCTCGATCAGGCGGAAATGCGCCTCCGTCTCCGCACTGACAAAACTCACCGCCATCCCGCTGGCGCCGGCGCGCCCGGTGCGGCCGATGCGGTGCGTGTACTCCGCCGGCGCGCGCGGCAAGTCGAAATTGACCACCACCGGCAGCTGGACGATATCGATCCCGCGCGCGGCCACGTCGGTCGCCACCAGCACCTGCAGGCGCGAATTCTTGAAGTCCGCCAGCACCTCGGTACGCGCGCCCTGGCTGAAATCGCCGTGGAAGGCCTCGGCGCGGATGCCGTTGCGGCGCAGTTTCTCCGCCACGTGCTCGGACGCGTACTTGGTGGCCACGAACACCAGCACCCTGCTCCACTTGTTCTCCTTGATCAGGTGCTTCAGCAGCACCTGGCGGCGCACCGCGTCCACCGCGATGGCGCGCTGCGCGATGTCCGGCTCATGCTCCGGCGCCGACGCCGCCTCCACCCGAACCGGGTTGCGCAGCAGATGGTGCGCCAGCGTCTGCACCGCGCTCGGGAAGGTCGCCGAGAAGAACAGGTTCTGGCGGCGCGCCGGCAGCAGCGCCAGGATGCGTCCGATTTCCTCGGTAAAGCCCATGTCCAGCAGGCGGTCCGCCTCATCCAGCACCAGCGTGGCGGCCGACGAAATATCCAGCGCATTGTGGTCGACCAGGTCCAGCAGCCGGCCCGGCGTGGCCACCACGATATCCGCGCCGCCGCGCAAGGCCATCATCTGCGGGTTGATCGACACGCCGCCAAACACGATGGACACTTTCACCGGCACCGGCAGGTGCTGCACCAGCGCGCGGATCGCCTCGCCCACCTGGGCCGCCAGTTCGCGCGTCGGCACCAGCACCAGGCCGTGCACGCCCTGGCCCGCCGCGCGCGCGCCGCGCTTGGCCAGCAGGGCGTTGAGCATCGGCAGCGCGAAAGCGGCGGTCTTGCCGGAGCCGGTCTGCGCGGCGCCCAGCACATCGTCCCCGCGCAAGGCGGCGGGAATGGCGGCGGACTGGATGGCAGTCGGTTCGGTGTAGCCGATTTCAGTGACGGCGTTGATCAGCGAAGGCGCGAGGCCCAGCGAGGAAAAGGACATGGATGCCTTGTTATGTAGCGCGTGGAGAACCCGACAGTATACGCCACCGCAGCATGCCGCATGTGAATTGCATGTTGCTCCCGGCTTATATTCGTGGGAATATTACCAAGTTAAAAACATTTTAAAGCACCTCCGATGATCAACTGGGACGCCCACATTTGCCTGCCGCAGCATCCGCAGGCCGACTTCACGCCGGTGGAGCAGCTGCGCGCCGCAGGCGTCAACTACGTTTCCCTGAACGTGGGCGCCGACATGAACCCGGTCTCGCAGGTGATGTCGGTGATTGCCGGCTACCGCGCCACCATCGCGGCCGAATCGGACCGCTACGCGCTGGTGTCCAGCGTGGACGACATCATCCAGGCCGCCGCCGACGGCAAGATGGCCATCACCTTCGACCTGGAAGGTTCGATGCCGCTGATGGACCAGCCGGACATGGTGGCGCTGTACGCCCAGCTGGGCGTGCGCCAGATCCATTTCGCCTACAACCGCAACAACAGCGTGGCGGGCGGCTGCCATGACACGCCGTACGGCCTGACGCCGCTGGGCCACCGCATGGTGCAGGCGGTGAACGACGCTGGCGTGCTGATGGACTGCGCCCACACCAGCGTGCGCAGCACGCTCGACATCATGGCAGCGTCGTCGCAGCCGGTGATCTTCAGCCACGCCAACGCCTACGGGCTGGTCCAGCACGGCCGCAACGCGACCGACGAGCAGATCCTGGCTTGCGCCGGCACCGGCGGCGTGGTGTGCGTGTCCGGCCTGTCCTGGTTCCTCGGCAGCGAGAACCCGGCCGCGGCCGACGTGGCGCGCCACGTGGCCTACATCGCCGAACTGGCGGGCGTGGCGCACGTGGGCATCGGCACCGACATCTGCTTCCAGCAGAAGGACCTCGACGACACGCCGCCCGGCGAGTTCGATCCGGCGCACTGGTGGCCAGCCTCCGCCGGCTACCGCGCCGGCTCGCCGCCCACCTTCACGCCGCCGGGCATGTGGCGCGCCATTGCGCCGGAACTGCGCAAGCTGGGCATGTCGGTGAGCGAAATCGAAATGGTCATGGGCCGCAACATGATGCGCGTGGCACAGCAGGTGTGGAGCAGCCCGGCGCAGGACGCGGCGCAGTAATGCCTTACTGCCCGCTGAGCGCGCGCATCTCGGCATACAGGTTGGACTTGCCTTCAAAACCGATGCCCGGCAGGTCCGGCATGGCGATGTAGCCCTGGTCCACGCGCACGCCGTCCGGGAAGCCGCCGAAGGGCTGGAACAGGTCCGGGTAGGACTCGTTGCCGCCCAGGCCCAGGCCCGCCGCGATATTCAGCGACATCTGGTGCCCGCCGTGCGGGATGCAGCGGGTGCGCGACCAGCCATGTTCATGCAGCATGTCCAGCGTGCGCAGGTACTCCACCAGGCCGTAGCTTAGCGCGCAATCGAATTGCAGCCAGTCGCGGTCGGGCCGCATGCCGCCGTAGCGGATCAGGTTGCGCGCATCCTGCATGGAGAACAGATTCTCGCCGGTGGCCATGGGCTTGTCGTAGTAGCTGCGCAGCGTGGCTTGCAGCTCGAAGTCCAGCGGGTCGCCGGCCTCCTCGTACCAGAACAGGTCGTACTGCCTGAGCGCCTTGGCGTAGGCGATGGCGGTGTCCAGGTCGAAGCGGCCGTTGGCGTCCACCGCCAGCTTCTGGCCGTCGCCCAGCACGCTGAGGATGGAGTCGATGCGGCGCAGGTCCTCATCCAACGACGCGCCGCCGATCTTTTTCTTCACTACCGTGTAGCCCCGGTCGATATAGCTGCGCATTTCGTCCTTCAGCGCGTCGTGGCTCTGGCCGGGGTAGTAATAGCCGCCGGCCGCGTACACGAACACCTTCTTGTCCGCTGTCCCATTGCCATAGCGCTCGGCCAGCAGCTGGTACAGCGGCTTGTTGGCGATCTTGGCCACCGCGTCCCACACCGCCATGTCGATGGTGCCGATGGCCACCGAGCGTTCGCCGTGGCCGCCAGGCTTTTCGTTGGTGTACATGCAGTTCCAGATCTTGTGCGCATCGAGGTTGGCGCCGTCGTCGCTCACCAGCGTGGCGGGATCGGCTTCCAGGATGCGCGGAATGAAGCGCTCGCGCATCAGCATGCCCTGGCCGTAGCGGCCGTTGGAGTTGAAGCCGTAGCCGATTACCGGCTTGCCGTCGCGGATCACGTCCGTCACCACGGCCACCAGGCTCAGCGTCATCTTGCTGAAGTCGATGTAGGCGTTGCGGATCGGCGAACTGATGGGCAGGGTCTTTTCGAGGATGCTGACGATTTTCATGCTGGGTCTCCTTGGTTGGAATGGGACCAGCATAGCCTTAAACAAGAGCGCTATAATTCATCGGTATTTACTTTATTATTTACTTGAAGTGAAGAATAGATGAAAAACGACACCTCCGAGCTGGGTTTCTTCGTGCTGCTGGCCAAGCTGGGCAGCCTGGCCGCCACGGCGCGCGAACTCGCCATCACGCCGCCTGCCGCCACCAAGCGCCTGATGCAGATGGAGCAGCGCCTCGGCGTACGGCTAGTGAACCGCACCACGCGCCGCGTCAGCCTTACCAGCGAGGGCGAGACTTACCTGGCGCAGGCGGCGCAGATCCTGGCCGACATCCGCGCCATGGAGGAATCCGTGTCTAGCAGCCGCGCGGCGCCGAAAGGCCTGCTGCGGGTCAACGCCACGCTGGGCTTCGGCCGCACCGGCATCGCGCCGCTGGTGTCCGCATTCGTCCAACAATATCCGGAAGTCGACGTGCAGCTGCAACTGACGGACCGCGCCATCAACCTGGTGGAGGAAGCCTACGACCTGGGCATCCGTTTCGGCGAGCTGCCGGACACGCGGCTAAGCGCGCGCAAGATCATGTCCAACCGGCGCTTCCTGTGCGCCTCGCCGGCCTACCTGAAACGCGCCGGCACGCCCGCCACGCCGGAAGACCTGGCGCGGCACCGCTGTATCCTGCACCGCCAGAACGACGACGCCTACGCCACCTGGCGCCTGAGCAAGGGCCGCAAATCGGAATCGGTCAAGGTACGCGGCAGCCTGTCCAGCAACGACGGCGACGTGGTGCTGGGCTGGGCGCTGGACGGCCACGGCATCCTGCTGCGCTCGGAATGGGACCTGGCCAGATACCTCGACAGCGGCCGGCTGCAGAAGGTGCTGCCCGACTACGCCCTGCCCTCGGCCGACCTGTACGCCTACTACCCCAGCCGCCAGCACCAGCCGGCCAAGCTGCGCGCCTTCATCGACTTCCTGGCGGCGCAGTTCGCGCGCTGACTACATGCCCGTGTCGCCATACGGCCCGGCGATAACGACCACGTAGCCGTCCGGGTCGCGCAGCCAGATCTCGCGATGCGATGCATTGGTGTTTTCGCGCGGGCCGTCCAGCACCACGGCCGAGATGGAGGCGGCGCGCTCCACCGCCTCGTCGAAATCTTCGGTATGGAACCACAGCAGCGCACCGTTGCCGTAAGGGCGCTGCTCCGGATCGCCCAGGTGCGCGTGGCCGTGGGCGTCCCAGCGGTGCAGCTGCAATATCATGTGCTCGCCGAACATCAGCTGTTCGTACTCCTTGCCGCCGTGGCCGCTGCGGGCCCCCAGCACCACTTGATACCAGCGGCTGCTGGCTTCAACGTCGCTCACTGCAATAAGGGGTTGCGCTTGCATGGCTTGCCTCCTTTCAGGGATGGGTAGATGATACTCGCATCATGGTGACCGCGACATTTCGCTTCTACGAAGAACTCAACGATTTCCTGCCACCGGCGCGGCGCCGGCGCGAGTTCGACGCGCCCTGCGCGCGCGCCGCCACCGCCAAGCACATGATCGAGGCGCTCGGCGTGCCGCACACCGAAGTGGAGCTGGTGCTGGTGAACGGCGAGTCCTGCGGCTTCGAACGCCTGCTGGAGGACGGCGACCGGGTGGCTGTCTATCCCAAGTTCGAAACCTTCGACGTCAGCCCCCTGCTGCGGGTGCGCGAACAGCCTCTGCGGGTGCTCGGCCAAGGCCTGCGCTTCATCGCCGACGCCCACCTGGGCGGCCTGGCACGCCTGCTGCGCATGGCCGGCTTCGACACGCTATACGACAACGCCATAGACGACCGCGAAATCGAAGTCATCTCCGCCGAGCAGCAGCGCATCGTGCTCACGCGCGACCGCGACCTGCTGAAGCGGCGCGGCGTTACGCACGGCTGCTACGTGCGCGCGCTCAAGCCTGAACTGCAGTTGCGCGAGATCGTCGGCCGGCTGGACCTGGCCGGCAGCGTGCGCCCCTTCACGCTCTGCCTGCAGTGCAACGCGCCGCTGCGCACCGTGGCCAAACAGGACGTGCAGCGCAAGCTGCCGCCCGCCGTGCGCGCCAGGCATGAACTGTTCGTCACCTGCGATGTGTGCGGCGGCGTGTTCTGGCAAGGTTCGCACTGGCAGCGCATGCGCGCGGTGCTAGCCGGCGTAGGCGCGCTGTAGTTCGGCGATATCGAGTTTCTTCATCGGCATCAGCGCAGCCATGACGCGTTCCGCCTTGGCCGAACCGGACTCCTTGATCATCTCGATCAGCACGCGCGGCACCACCTGCCAGGACACGCCGAACTTGTCCTTCAGCCAGCCGCACTGCTGCTCAGCCGGGTCGCCGCCTTCGGACAGGCGCAGCCAGTAGCGGTCCACTTCCTGCTGGCTTTCGCACATCACCTGGAACGAAACCGCCTGGTTGAACTTGACCTGCGGCCCGCCGTTCATGGCGGTAAACGCCGTACCGTTCAGTTCAAACTCCACCGTCAGCACGGAGCCGGGCTCGCGGCAGTGGATCTCCTTGCCGGCTTCGGAATAGTGCGTGATCAGATTGATTTTCGCGTTGTCGAAGATACCGACATAATAGTTGGCGGCTTCTTCGGCCTGGGACTCGAACCACAGGCAAGGAACGATTTGCTGGATGCTGGCCATGAACGATCTCCTAATTGTCTCAGGTGGCAAGGCTGCCAATATTACTCCGCTGCGCGGACTGGGCGCGCACGGGCAGGCACTGGACAACGCACCATGCCGCTTCCGGCACCAGGAACAGCCAGATCAGCGGTTCGCCCGTGACGGCCAGCGCCCAGGCCATCCAGGTGGAGAACAAAAAACGCCCGGCCGCGTCGTATCGGCCGAAGCGCGGCTGCGGATCGGCGATGCGCAGCACCGACCACACCAGGACGATGCTTCCCATCAGGCAGGCGATCAGCACATGGAAAGTCGAAAATGCCGGCAGCGGCGCGCCGCCCAGGCGCTGGTTGACGGCGGATAGCTGGGCAAGCACCAGCGCGAAGGTCCACGGGGTGGCGAACGGCGCGGCCAGCGCCAGGTCGTAGATGGCGCTGGCGCGGACGATGCGGCGGAAAGTGGCGAGACTGGGTATGAAATTGAGCATATAGACTCCTGAAAGATGAGAGTCCAATGCTAAAGCCTGGAGTACACTCCAGGGTCAAGGAGAAAATATGCAGATAGGGGAAATTTCCAGCGCCACCGGCATCAGCCGCGACACGCTGCGCTTTTACGAAAAGCGCGGCCTGCTGCGCGCACGCCGCAGCGCCAACGGCTACCGCGACTATCCGCCGGAGGCGGTGGACTGGCTGTGCTACATCCGCACCGCGCAGCAGCTCGGCTTCAGCCTGAAGGAGATCGAGGCCGACCTGCCGCTGCTGGCCGCCCCGGACGCGTCGGCCGAACAGCTGCGCGAGGCGCTGCAAGCCAAGATGGCGGAGATCGACCAGCGCATTGCCGGCCTCACCGCCCTGCGCGGCGAACTGGCGCGCCGGCTCGGCGAGCCGATGGCGGACTGCCCGTTGCGCTAGCAGGCGGCTGGGGGCGCCATTTATTTGCAGGCTTTCATCTGCAAGCGCTCCGGCGCTTCCACTGGAATGCGCGTGCCATCGACTTCCAGGTCAGGCAAGGGCTTGGGCACGGTTTTCACCTGGCCTGCCTTGAGCTTGGCGACCAGCTCCCCGCAACCGGACAAGAAGTACGGCAGGCGGCCGGCCAGTTCCCACTTGCCGTCCCGCAGCGCCAGCAGCGCTGCGCCAACATGCGGCGCTTCCCCCACCAGCAGCACGTCGGCCTGGCCATCGCCAGTCAGGTCCAGCACAAAGGCGTCGCAATGCACGCCCTGCTGATACAGGCAGAGCGGCACGTCGACGCCATTGCTGCGCTGCCCGGCCCAGGCAGCCGAAGGGAAGCTCTCCGGCAGGCTGGCGCCTTTCGGCCACACCGCGAGATTGGCGCCGATATCCGCGCTGCTCAGTGCCGCCTTCTCCCCCTGCTGGCCGCGATATTGCTTGCGCAGCGCGGCGGCCGCGCCCGCGCGCCTGATTGCCGCGTCCGGGCCAGTGGCCGCCTTCAAGCGCTCCAGCGCGGCGCGCCCGTAGCGGGCGCCTTCGAATTTCAGGTATTCGTAGTCGAACTTGTCGGCTTTCACCGCGCCGCGTTCCAGCCGCGCCATCTGGCTGTCGACCGAGATGCGGGCCGGGTCGGCGATGGGCGTAAACAGCGCCAGCAGCACCGCCAGCACCAGCCATGCCGCCCCCACATTGGTCAGCGACAGCGTGCGCAGCCAGCTGCCGCGCTGAACCGCAGTGCAGGCGTAGCCCAGCGCATAGCAAACGGCCACCAGCAGGCAGGCGGCGGCGATCAGGCGGTCCGCACTCCAGCCGTAGTCGCCCACGCGCAGGCTGAGCGCATGGATGGCAATTGCCACCAGCGGCAACAGCATCAGCGCGCCGATACGCGCGCTCCAGCGCACCGCGCGCGCCACCGTGGCCTCCACTTCGCCGTTCTGGTAGGCGGCGTTGATCAGCACCACCAGCGTGCCGGCCGCGCCCAGCAGCACAATGGTGGCGTGGCCGGTCTTCCACAGCGTTTCCAGCCCCGTGAACGGCAGGCTGCCGAGGAAGCCCGCCAGCAGCAGCACCGTGACGGGCAGCAGCCAGGACATGAGCACCAGCAGCAGCGTGCGGATGCCGCGCACGATCGCTGGCCGCACGTCGGTGATGTGCATGGCGCAAGCGAAGGCGAAGCACAGCACCGGCGCGTTGAACCAGGCCTCGCGCAGCAGCAGCTTGAGGAAGTCCAGCTTGACCAGCATGAACAGCCCACTGCCCAGGCTGAGCATGGCCCACAGCGCCGCGACGAACAGCACCGAGAACGCGGCCTGGATGAAAAGCTTCCACGCGGTCTCGAAATACGTCGCGTAGCCGGCCAGGCGCCGGCCCTCCTGCACGCCCGCCATCACCAGCGAATGCGCGATGAAAAAGAAGGCCGCGCTGAACACGGTCACCAGCGCGGACGGCAAGCGGTCCTCCCTGCCCGCTCCGGCCGGGTGCTGCACCCCGCTGCGGCGCCAGGCGTCGTGCCAGGCCAGTGTGACGATTACCGCGGCCGCGACCGCCATCCACAGTGCCAGCTTGCGCCCGCCGATGTGGCCCAGGCTGGAGATCAGCAGGATGGGCAGCAGCACGCTTGCCATCAGCAGCGGCACGAACAGCAAGGGATCGGTGGCCGGCCAGGCGTTGCCGCTGTTGGCCCGGTGCAGCAGATACAGCAGGCAGCCCTGCAGCAGGCCGGCGGCCAGGCGCAGATAGCCGTTGCTGCGGGTGGTGGTGGCTTCGAGTACGGTCTGGGCGGAATCTGCCTGCATGCGGTCTTTCACTGGCGTAAGTTTGTCAATGTTGGCATTATTGCATGCGCCATCGGATTTGCAATACCAGCCATCTCCGCTGCGGCGCACAACCACGGCGCGCTGGCGCTATAATGGCTGGTTCCGATTTCCGCCCTTTGGTCCGCCTGTGAATCCACATCTCGATAAGCTGCAACCATATCCGTTCGAAAAACTGCGCCAGTTGTTCGCCAAGGCGGCGCCGAACGCCGACTATTCCGCCATCAGCCTGGGCATGGGCGAGCCGAAGCATCCGACGCCGCCCTTCATCCAGCAGGCGCTGATCGACAATATCAACGGCCTGGCCAGCTACCCGACCACCATCGGCTCGGAAGCGCTGCGCGGCGCCATCTGCGGCTGGCTGGAACGCCGCTACGGCATTCCGGCGCTGAATCCGGCCACCCAGGTATTGCCGGTGAATGGCTCGCGCGAGGCGCTGTTCGCGCTGGCGCAGACCGTGGTCGATCCGGCCGCCAAGGCGCTGGTGGTGTCGCCCAATCCGTTCTACCAGATTTATGAAGGCGCGGCCTACCTGGCCGGCGCCGAGCCATACTTCGTCAACTCCGACCCGGCCCGCAACTTCGGCTGCGACTACGACAGCATCCCCGCCTCGGTGTGGGAGCGCGTGCAGTTGCTGTTCCTGTGCTCCCCGGGCAATCCGACCGGCGCCGTGCTGTCGCTGACGGACTGGGAAAACCTGTTCGCGCTGTCCGAGCGCTACAACTTCATCATCGCCGCCGACGAGTGCTACTCCGAGATCTACCACGGCGACGAGCCGCCTTTGGGCGCGCTGCAGGCGGCCCACATGCTGGGCCTGTCCACCGTGGAGCGCCCGTACGCGCGCCTGGTGGTGTTCTCCAGCCTCTCCAAGCGCTCCAACGTGCCGGGCATGCGCTCCGGCTTCGTGGCCGGCGACGCCGACGTGCTGAAAAAATTCCTGTTGTACCGCACCTACCACGGCGGGGCCATGAGCCCTTCCGTGCAGGCTGCGTCGGTGGCGGCCTGGAACGACGAAACCCACGTCGAAGCCAACCGCGCCCAGTACCGCGCCAAGTTCGCCGCCATCACCCCGCTGCTGCAGCAGGTGATGGACGTGGCGCTGCCGGACGCCGGCTTCTACCTGTGGGCCGACGTCAGCCGCACTGGCCTGTCGGACACCGAGTTCGCCCAGCGCCTGTACGCCGAATATAATGTGACCGTACTGCCCGGCAGCTACCTGGCGCGCGAAGCGCACGGCGTGAACCCGGGCCGCAACCGCATCCGCATGGCGCTGGTGGCCGAGGCCGAGGAAGGCCTGGAAGCTGCGCACCGCATCGTCCAATTCTGCAAAAACCTGTCTAAATAAAAGAGAAGCATCATGACCCAACAACTGCAAAACATCATCGAACAAGCCTGGGACAACCGCGCCGAGATCAACCCTGCCAACGGCAGCGCCGAACTGCGCGACGCGGTATCGCACGTGCTGGCCGGCCTGGACAATGGCTCCCTGCGCGTGGCGCAGAAGGACACCGGCACCTGGGTGGTGAACCAGTGGATCAAGAAAGCCGTGCTGCTGTCGTTCCGCCTGGAGAACAACGTGGTGCTGCCGTCCGACGGCACCATGCAGTTCTACGACAAGGTACCGACCAAGTTCGCCAATTACACCGAAGCCGACTTCCAGGCTGGCGGCTTCCGCGTGGTGCCGCCGGCCGTTGCGCGCCGCGGCTCCTTCATCGCCAAGAACGTGGTACTGATGCCTTCCTACGTCAACATCGGCGCCTACGTCGATGAAGGCGCCATGGTCGACACCTGGGCCACCGTGGGTTCCTGCGCGCAGATCGGCAAGAACGTGCACCTGTCGGGCGGCGTGGGCATCGGCGGCGTGCTGGAGCCGATGCAGGCCAATCCGACCATCATCGAAGACAACTGCTTCATCGGCGCGCGTTCGGAGATCGTGGAAGGCGTGATCGTGGAGGAGAACTCGGTGATCTCGATGGGCGTGTACATCGGCCAGTCGACCAAGATCTACGACCGCGCCACCGGCGAAGTGAGCTACGGCCGCATCCCATCAGGTTCGGTGGTGGTATCGGGCTCGCTGCCGTCGGACGACGGCAAGTACAGCCTGTACTGCGCGGTGATCGTCAAGCGCGTCGATGCACAGACCCGCTCGAAGACCGGCATCAACGAACTGCTGCGCGGTATCTAAGACGGTTTTCCATCCCGGGGATCTTGAGGAGAGCACGATGGCAATGGACCGCCTGTTCCAGCTGATGAAGGAAAAGAACGCGTCGGACATGTTCTTCGCGGTCAATTCGCCAGTGCACATCAAGATCAACGGCAACCTGATCCCGATCAACCAGCAGAAGCTGGAACCGGAAAACATCCACACGCTGCTGGCCGAAATCTGCTCGCCCGGGCAGATGGCGGAACTGGAGCGCGAAAATGAGCTGAACATGGGCGTCTCGGTGCCCAACCTGGGACGCTTCCGCCTGTCGGCCTTCCGCCAGCGCGGCAGCATCTCGGCCGTGTTCCGCTTCGTGCCGGCCAACATCCCGGTGCTGGCCGATCTGGCGCTGCCGCCCATCCTGGCGGAGCTGATCATGGAAAAGCGCGGCCTGCTGCTGCTGGTGGGCGCCACCGGTTCCGGCAAGTCCACCACCATCGCCTCGATGCTGGACCACCGCAACGAGCTGCGCTCGGGCCACATCCTCACGCTCGAAGATCCCATCGAGTACCTGTTCAAGAACAAGAAATCCATCGTCAACCAGCGCGAGATCGGCAGCGACGCCAAGGATTTCCACACCGCGCTGCGCAACTCCATGCGCCAGGCGCCGGACTGCATCCTGATCGGCGAGATTCGCGACCGCGAAACCATGGCCGCCGCGCTGGCCTATGCGCAGTCGGGCCACCTGGTGCTGGCCACGCTGCACGCCAATAACAGCTACAACGCGCTGAACCGCATCATCAGCTTCTACCCGATCGAGAACCGCGCAGCGCTGCTGCAGGACTTGTCGTCCACCGTGAAAGCCATCGTCTCGCAGCGCCTGATCCGTTCGATCAACGGCGGCACGCGCACGGCGGCGGTGGAAGTGATGCTCAACACCCGCCACATCTCGGACCTGATCGAAAAAGGCGAAATCAGCCAGATCAAGGAAGCGCTGGAGAAAAGCCTGTCAGCCGGCTCGCAGTCGTTCGAGATGGCGCTGTTCCAGCTGGTGCAGCAGGGCCTGATCAGCCAGGAAGAAGCCCTGGCCAACGCCGACTCGGCCACCAACCTGCTCTGGCTGCTGAACAACGGCCCGGACAGCAAGCACGAGGAGCCGGAGCAGAAGGCGCCGGTGGCTGAAACCTCCTTCACCGAGTTCACGCTCAACACCTGACGCGCCTCAACGCGCTCCCGCCCCAGCCGGCGTAAACTTGCGATTTACCTCTGGCCGGAGGCACCCATGTCACCAGATCAGCTGGCCTACTTTTCCGGCTAGGCATCGATCATCGGCTTAGCCGTTTCGCTGGCGTCGCTCTCCTACGTGCGCAGCATCAAAGCGAATATAATCAAATTCAGGCGCAGACTGCGGCTGCAGCAAGTATGCGACGACGTACTCGACATTTGTCACGCCAATCAACTACGCCATCCGAAATGGCGCGGCAAAGTGGCCTCGCTGAAAGGCAATCTGCCGATCCATGTTTGGCACAGGTTCACCTCAAAGGGCCGCGCAATCATTGCCGTCCACTGCTTCCTGGACGCTGGCGATGCGCCTGCGCTAGTTGAGGCACTGGAGGATTTGCGGTCGTACTCGGAGGATCTATGAACCAGAGTAAGCGCCTTTACAAGGACATCGTTCGATGCACCCAAACCGCAGAACTACAATGGAGACAAGTAGACAAGGCGGCCTATCGGACAACAATCCGAAATGTAGATCAGGCATCGCGCGTATTCGAGGCAACCTGGACCAAGGACAATTGCGTCTGGACACTGGTTCTGGTTGAAAAAACATACCTCGCGCGTGAACATCTTCTCTTCCCACCTACAGAGATCCGCGACGCAAAACTGTTTATCTTTGAAGGGGCAAAGCTGGTCGACCTGCTCAGCGGCACTGATCTGAATCATGTCGAAACGTCCTGGCTGAGCAAGAATATCGCCTACGCCGCCCAGAAACCTCCCGCCAGTCTCGTGCCTTCGGACTAATTGCACTATCATTGCGTTTCCATATTTCTACTGCGCAGGTGACGCACGCCAAGCGCTCCTTTGCACAATGAATAACTCAGCAGCACACCGCCTTTCCACCCGCCTTGGATTTTTAACCGCCGGCATCACCATGGCCGCCTGGGCGCCGCTGGTGCCGTATGCAAAAGAACGGCTGCAGATCGAAGCGGCGCAACTGGGCATGCTGCTGCTGTGCCTGGGCATCGGCTCGCTGCTGGCCATGCCCATCACTGGCGCGCTGACCACGCGCTTTGGCTGCCGGCCTGTGGTGCTGGTGTCCGGCGCGCTGGTGTGCACCGTGCTGCCCTTCCTCGCCGTGGCGCCCTCGCCGCTGCTGCTGGGTGTGACACTGTTCCTGTTCGGCGCCACCATCGGCACGCTGGACGTGGCCATCAATGTGCAAGCGGTGCAGGTGGAAAAGGAAAGCGGCGGCGCACTGATGTCGGGCTTTCACGGCATGTTCAGCGTGGGCGGCATCGCCGGCGCGGGCGGCATGGCCGCGCTGCTGTGGGCCGGCATGGATACGCTGATGGCTTCCGTGCTGGTAGCCGCCGTGGCGGCGGCGGTACTGGCGGCAGCCGCGCCGAACCTGCTGCCCGCCCCGCCTGCCGCACACGCGGAGGCGGGCGCCAAGGAAGACACGCGCCTGTTCGTGGTGCCGCGCGGCGCGGTGGCCGTGATCGGCTTGCTGTGCTTCGCCTGCTTCATGGCCGAAGGCGCGGTGCTGGACTGGAGCGCGCTGCTGCTGACCACTTCCACCGGCATCAGCGCCGACCAGGGCGGCCTCGGTTACGCCGCCTTCGCCGTCGCCATGACGCTGGGCCGCTTCAGCGGCGACAAGATCGTGGCCCGCTTCGGCCGCCGGCGCGTGCTGCTGACGGGGGGGCTGTGCGCCGCCGCCGGCTTCTTCACCGCCGTCATTGCACCCTCGCCCGCCGTGGCGCTGCTCGGCTTCGTGCTGATCGGCCTGGGCGCGTCCAACATCGTGCCGATCCTGTTCACGGCGGCGGGCAACCAGCACGACATGCCGGCCGGCCTGGCGGTGGGCGCCATCACCACCATCGGCTACGCCGGCATCCTGGCAGGCCCTGCGCTGATTGGTTTTATCGCCCACGCCTCCAGCCTGCAGGTGGCCTTCGCGGGCCTGGGCTGCGCCATGCTGCTGGTGGCCGCCAGCTCGCGCTCGCGCATCGCCGCCTGACCCTGCCAGGCTCGGGGCGTGCCGCAGTCACGCTATAATGCTGCACTTCGGCCGCCGCCCGGCGCGGCCACGCTCCTGAACTTACGCATCCCATGATTACTCTCTACGGCATCCCCAACTGCGACACGGTGAAGAAAGCCCGCGTCTGGCTGGCTGACCAGCAGCACGAATTCACCTTCCACGACTTCAAAAAGCAGGGCCTGGACGCGCAGACCGTCGGCGGCTGGCTGCAGACACTGAGCTGGGAAGTCCTGGTCAACAAGAAGGGCACCACCTGGCGCGGCCTGCCGGACGAGCGCAAGGCCGCCGTCACCGACGCCGCCAGCGCCACCGCGCTGATGCTGGAGTTCCCCTCCGTGATCAAGCGCCCGGTGCTGCAAGGCGCGGGCGAGGCCTGCCACGTCGGCTTCTCGCCGGACGCCTACCGCCAGATCTTCGCCAAATGACAGCATCCTCCCGCACCCTGGCGCTAACCGAGAAGCTGCTCGGCCGCGCCTCCGTCACGCCCGAAGACAAGGGCTGCCAGGAACAGCTGATCGCGCTGCTGGAGCCGCTCGGCTTCGCTTGCGAGACCATCGTCTCCGGCGAGGTCACCAATCTGTGGGCGCGGCGCGGCACGGCCAGCCCGGTGCTGGTGTTCGCCGGCCACACCGACGTGGTGCCCACCGGCCCGGTCGAGCAGTGGTCGTCCGAGCCGTTCTACCCGACGCACCGCGACGGCAAGCTGTATGGCCGTGGCGCGGCCGACATGAAGACCTCCATCGCCGCCTTCGTGGTGGCCTGCGAGGAGTTCGTGGCCGCCAATGCGGACCATAAGGGCTCGATCGCCTTCCTCATCACCAGCGACGAGGAAGGCCCGGCCACCGACGGCACCGTGGTGGTGGTGGAAAAACTGAAGGCGCGCGGCGAAACCATCGATTTCTGCATCGTCGGCGAGCCGACCTCGGACAAGACGCTGGGCGACATGATCAAGAACGGCCGCCGTGGTTCGCTGTCCGGCCACCTGGTGATCAAGGGCATCCAGGGCCACATCGCCTATCCCCAGCTGGCGCGCAATCCCATCCACCAGTCGGCGCAGGCGCTGGCGGACCTGGTGGCCGAGGTCTGGGACCAGGGCAACGAGTACTACCTGCCCACCTCGTGGCAGATGTCCAACATCAAGGCCGGCACCGGCGCCAACAACGTCATCCCCGGCGCGCTGGAGATCGACTTCAATTTCCGCTTTTCCACCGCCAGCACGCACGAGCAGCTGCGCGCGCGCGTGCACGCCATCCTCGACAGGCACGGCCTGGAGTACGAACTGAAATGGACCCTGAGCGGCCTGCCCTTCCTGACCCCGCGCGGCACGCTGAGCACCGCCATGGCCGACGCGATCCGCGCCGAGACCGGCATCGAGACCGAGCTGTCGACCACCGGCGGCACCTCGGACGGCCGCTTTATCGCGCAGATCTGCCCCCAGGTGATAGAATTCGGCCCTCCCAACGCCAGCATCCACAAGATCGACGAGCACATCGAGCTGCGTTTCATCGATCCGCTGAAGAATATCTACCGCCGTACCCTTGAGAACCTGCTGCGCTGAACGCGGCGGCTCCATTTGCGAGAACAATAATGACCACTTCCATCTTCACCACCCCGCGCGACCTGCTGCGCTACGCCGTTACCCGCTTCAACACCGCCAAGCTGTTCTTCGGCCATGGCAGCGTGGAAGCGCTGGACGAAGCGGCTTACCTGATCCTGCACACCCTCAAGCTGCCGCTGGACAAGCTGGACCCGTTCCTGGACGCGCGCCTGCTGCCGCAGGAGATCGACGCCGTGCTGGCGGTGATCGAGCGCCGCGCCACCGACCGCGTGCCGGCCGCCTACATCACGCGCGAAGCGTGGCTGGGCCCATACAGCTTCTACGTCGATGAGCGCGCCCTGGTGCCGCGCTCCTTCATCGCCGAACTGATCCCGGACTACTTCTCGCCGTGGATGGTCGATCCTGAAGCCACCACCAACGTGCTGGAACTGTGCACGGGTTCGGGCTGCCTGGCCATCATGCTGGCCGAAGCGTTCCCGAACGCGCACGTGGACGCGGTGGACATCTCGAGGGACGCGCTGGACGTGGCCCGCATCAACGTGGACACCTACAAGCTGCAGGACCGCCTGGCGCTGATCGAGTCCGACCTGTACGCCAACGTGCCGGACAAGAAGTACGACCTGATCATCACCAACCCGCCGTACGTGAACTCCGGTTCGATGGCCAAGCTGCCGCCGGAATACCTGGCCGAGCCGCAGATCGCCCTGGAAGGCGGCGCGGACGGCATGGACCTGGTGCGCAAGATCGTGGCCGGGGCCGGCGAACGCCTGACCGACGAGGGCTTGCTGATCGTCGAAATCGGCAACGAGCGCGAATTCGCCGAGAAAGCCTTCGGCCACCTGGGCCTGACCTGGCTGACCACCAGCGCCGGCGACGACATGGTATTCCTGCTGACCGCCGACCAGCTTAAACTGTAAAGAACACGCTATGATCCGCTTTATTCAAGTAAGCCTGATGCGCGGCGTGAAGCCGCTGCTGGAGCAGGTTGATGTCACCCTCAATCCGGGCGACAAGATCGGCCTGATCGGCGCCAACGGCGCCGGCAAATCGAGCCTGTTCGCGATGATGCGCGGCGAGCTGCACCCGGACCAGGGCGAAATCGACTTCCCGGCCAAATGGCGCGTGGCTTACGTTGCGCAGGAAACCCCGCCGCTGGAACGCTGCGCCCTCGATTACGCCATCGACGGCGACGTCAACCTGCGCAAGCTGGAAGCGGAACTGGCGCGCCTGGAATCGGAACCGGCCACCAGCGAAAACGGCATCGCCATCGGCGAGGTGTACAGCGCGCTGGCCGATGCCGACGCCTACACCGTGCAGTCGCGCGGCGAACAGCTGCTGCTGGGCCTGGGCTTCACGCTGGACCAGATGCAGCTGCCGGTGGCCAGCTTCTCGGGCGGCTGGCGCATGCGCCTGAACCTGGCGCAGGCGCTGATGTGCCCTTCCGACCTGCTGCTGCTCGATGAACCGACCAACCACCTGGACCTGGACGCCATCATCTGGCTGGAAGACTGGCTGAAGCGCTACGCAGGCACGCTGATCATCATTTCCCACGACCGCGACTTCCTCGATGAAGTGGTAAACGTGGTGGTGCACATCGACGAGCGCAAGCTGAAGCGCTACTCGGGCAACTACTCGTCCTTCGAACGCCAGCGCGCAGCGCAGATGATCCTGGCCGCCGGCGCGCTGGAAAAGCAGCAGCGCAAGCGCGCCCACCTGGAATCGTTCGTGAACCGCTTCAAGGCGCAGGCCTCCAAGGCCCGCCAGGCGCAGAGCCGCATGAAGGCGCTGGCCAAGATGGAAGAACTGGCGCCGCTGCGCGCCGCCGCCGAGTTCTCGTTCGAATTCCGCGAGCCGCTCAGCGCTCCGAACCCTTTGCTGGTGATGGAAGACGTGGACGCGGGCTACAAGATCGAGAACGAAGCCACCGGCGACATCACCACCAAGAGCATCGTCCACGGCATCAACTTCTCGCTGCAGATCGGCCAGCGCATCGGCCTGCTGGGCGTGAACGGCGCGGGCAAATCGACGCTGATCAAGACCATCGCCGGCGAGCTGTCGCCGCTGACCGGCGACGCCACCATGGGCAAAGGCCTGAACATCGGCTACTTCGCCCAGCACCAGGTGGAAATGCTGCGCCACGACGAATCGCCGCTGTGGCACCTGGCCAAGATCGCGCCGACGGTGCGCGAGCAGGAGCTGCGCAATTTCCTGGGCGGCTTCAACTTCCCCGGCACCATGGTCACCAGCTCGATCGCGCCGTTCTCCGGCGGCGAGAAGGCGCGCCTGGCGCTGGCCTTGATCGTGTGGCAGCGCCCCAACCTGCTGCTGCTCGATGAACCGACCAATCACCTGGATTTGGAAACGCGCGAAGCGCTGACCGAGGCGCTGGCGCAGTTCGAAGGCACGCTGGTGGTGGTATCGCACGATCGCCACCTGCTGCGCGCCACCACCGACCAGTTCATCATTGTTGCCGACGGCAAGCTGCAGCCCTTCGACGGCGACCTGGACGACTACAAGGACTGGCTGTTCCAGACCAAGCTGGGCAAAGGCACCGACGTGCTGCCGGCTGCTGGCAAGGGCAACAAGACCGACTTCCCGGTGGCCTCGCCGGTGGCGCCCGCCTCCGCGCCCGTGGTCAACAACAAGGACCAGAAGCGCCTGGACGCCGAGCAGCGCCAGAAGCTGTCCGCGCTGCGCAAGCCGATCGAGAACAAGATCAAGCGCCTGGAAGAGAGCATCGCCAAGCGCAACGGCCAGAAGGCCGAAGTGGACGCGGCGCTGGGCGACAGCGCCATCTACGACGCGGCCAACAAGGCCAAGCTGAAAACCCTGCTGACCGACCAGGCCTTCTACACCAAGGACCTGGCCCAGCTGGAAGGAGAGTGGCTGGAGTTGCAAGAACAGCTGGAAGCGCTGGCGGCATAAGCGCGGCGCGCCTGTAACTTGCAGGGCGGGTTAGCGCACGGCGCGCAACCCGCCAAAGCCCGCGCGCCGTATCGACATCAGCTTGTCGATATCAACCACAATCAGCCGCCTCCCCGCCTGCGTGCTGCCCAGCCCGAGCAGGTAATCCACATTCGCCAGCCCCGGCATGGGCTGGATGCTGTCCTCCGCCAGCGTGACGATGTCGGTCACGCCGTCGGTCACCATCCCCATCACGCAGTCAGTCAGCTTGAGGATGATCACGTCGGTGCGCGGATCGTGCACCGGCGGGCGCGGTCCGAACGCGATGCGCATGTCCACGATGGGCATGATCACGCCGCGCGACACCGCCACGCCGCTGATCACCTCGCCGTCCGCCGAGAAGCGCTCCAGCGCATTCAAGGGACGCAGTTCCTGCACATTGCGGTAGTCCAGCGCATATTCCAAGCCGCCCAGGCGAAAGCTCAGGTACTGGCGCAGCCCGGCGTCGGCAGCGCCCTGCAAGGTCGAGGATTGCATGATGATCCTTTCACGGTAGGATGACGCGTTCACCATCCTACCCGGCGCGGCTAGCGCAAGTGTTGATTGGAGTCAACGTTATCGGCGCAACACGGGCGCGTGGCAAACAGAAGCCAACCCGCTACAATGGGACGCGCTTCCCCCATCTCGAACAACGGCAACCCGAAGGCGAAACTATGTACCAGTGGCTCAAGCGCTTGATCGGCGGCGGCGCGCCGCGCAGCACGCCCCAGCCCGCCCGCGCCCAGCCGCCCGCGGCGTCCGCAGCGGCATCCACCGCAGCACCGCCGGCGGCGCCTGCCGCCCCGATCGCCGAAGCGCTCGCGGAAGCTGGCGCCGGGACCGCCCCCAGCGTGCCGGCCGCGCCCACCTTCGAGCAAAAAGACCTGCTCAACAGCCGCTACAACCGCTGGCTGTTCGGCGCCGCGCACCAGGACACGCTGGAAACCAGCGCCCCTGAAAAACGCATCCTGCAAACCCTGTCCGGCATCGCCAACTCGCCCGGCTCCGGCGCGGACCTGATGCGCCGCATGCCCGGCCTGATCCCGCAATTGCTGCAAAGCCTGCGCAGCGAGCACTTCGCCGGCGCCGATATCGCCCGCAAGATCTCCAACGACGTGGTGCTGGTGGCGGCCGTTATCCGCCTGGCCAACGGCGCCATGCTGCCCGGCGCGCAAGCCATCACCAGCGTGGAGCACGCCGTCATCGTGATCGGCCAGGAAGGCCTGCGCCAGCTCATCACCACGGTGGCCTTCAAGCCCATCATCGACCTGAATTCAGGCCACTACACCAAGCTGCTGGCGCCGCGCATCTGGGAACAGTCCGAACGCTGCGCCGGGGCCAACCGCGCGCTGGCTGGCCCGCTCGGCGTGGAGCCGTTCGACGCCTTCCTGGCGGGCCTGGTGCAGAACGCCGGCCTGCTGGTATCGCTGCGCATGATGGACCAGGAGGCCGGCGGCGCCAAAGACCTGGGCAGCCCCATGTTCTGCGCCCAGCTGCTGCGCAGCGCGCGCCTGGTCTCGGCCGCCATCGCGCAGGACTGGAACTTTGCGCCGGCCGTCACGCAAGCGGTGCGCGAGCTGGACACGCTGCAGAAAGGCGTGCAGCTGTCGGCCATGGGGCGCCTGCTGTCGCTGGGCGACTACCAGAGCAAGACAGCCATCCTGGCTGAACAGGAACAACAAGAGAGTCAAGAGAACACCCAATGACGCAACCAGATCCTTCCCTGCCGCTGGCCGGCATCCGCGTGCTCGACCTCACCCGCCTGCTACCCGGCCCCGCCGCCACCATGCAGCTGGCAGACCTGGGCGCCGACATCATCAAGATCGAAGACCCCGGCCCCGGCGACTACGCGCGCGTGATGGGCCCGGTGCGCAGGGAAGTGTCGCAATTCTTCGTGGCGGTCAACCGCGGCAAGCGCTTTATGCGCCTGGACTTGAAGGACGCCGGCCAGCGCGAACAGCTGCTGGCCCTGGTGGAGCAGGCCGACGTGCTGGTGGAAAGCTTCCGCCCCGGCGTGATGGACAAGCTGGGCCTGGGCTGGGAGGTGCTGCGCGCACGCAATCCCAAGCTGGTGATGTGCGCCATCTCCGGCTACGGCCAGGACGGCCCATACGCCATGCTGGCCGGGCACGACATCAACTACACCGGCTACGCCGGCATGCTGGACCAGAACGCCGGCCCGGACGGCCGCCCCGCCCTGCCCAACCTGCAGGTGGGCGACCTGCTGGGCGGTGCTCAGGCCGCGCTGCAAGGCATCCTGGCGGCGCTGGTGGCGGTGAAGATGGGCGGCGCCGGCCGCTTCGTGGACGTGTCGATGACGGACGCGGTCTTCGCCTACAACATCATGCCGCTGGTGGCGGTCAACAACGGCGGCGACGCCGCGCCGGGGCGCGACCTGCTCACCGGTGGGGTGCCCTGCTACAACGTTTACCGCACCAGCGACGGCCGCTACATGGCAGTGGGCGCGCTGGAGCTCAAATTCTGGCAGGGCTGCTGCGACGTGCTGCGGCGCCCCGATCTGAAAACGCGGCACTGGCAGCTGGGCCAGCAAGTAGCCGGCGAAGATGCGCTGGCGGTGCAGGCCGAGCTGGACACCATCTTCGGGCAGCGCACGCTGGCCGAGTGGACCGAAGCCTTCGCTGGCAGCGACTGCTGCGTCTCGCCCATCCTGCGCACCAGCGAGGCGCTGGCGCATCCGCTGTTCCAGGCGCGCGGCATGGCGGCGCGCGCAGAGCATGAGAGCGAGGGCGAGTACTGGGCGGCGGCCGGCCCGCTCAAGTTCAAGGCATGAACATCAATCCCGACGAGGTCGAGTTCAGCGCCATTCGCGCGCAGGGGCCGGGCGGGCAGAACGTCAACAAGGTGTCGAACGCAGTGCATGCGCGCTTCGACATTGCCGCGTCCTCGCTGCCGGACGCCATCAAGGAACGCCTGCTCGCGCTGCGCGACACGCGCATCACCAAGGACGGCATAGTGGTGCTCAAGGCGCAGCAGGCGCGCAGCCTGGAAACCAACAAGGAAGAGGCGCTGCGGCGCCTGCAGGAGCTGGTCGACAGCGTGGCCGTGCTGGCCAAGCCGCGCCGCGCCACGCGCCCCACGCGCAGCTCGCAGCGCAAGCGGCTCGATGGCAAGACCAGGGATGCCGCGGTCAAGAAGCTGCGGGGGAAGGTGGAGATGTAGGGTCCGGCGGCGGCAAGGACGGCGAATTGGCGGCCCAGTCCACCGAGCCGCTGCTGCCGGCGAAAATGGCGGCGATGCCGGACGTGCTGCCGCGCAGCCTGGCCTTGATTTCCTTGGGCGCGCGGTCGTACGGCGCGCCAAGGTCCGGGTTGAATTTCATTTCGCGCACAATGGTGTCGCCGGTCACGATCTGCACCGTGCAGCGGCCGTGGCCAATCACGGTTTCCTTCTGCTTGCGCACCAGCGCCGCCTGCTCCAGCGCTACTGCCTCCTGCGCCTTGGCTTCCTTCACCGTGAGCGACAGCTTGCCCACCGAGCGCAGGGCCGGTCCCACCGAGACGGCCATTTTCTGGAACAGCGCCAGCTGCTCCGGCGTCAGCATCACTTCCTGCTTGCGCACGCTGGTGGCCAGCGTGAGATAGTTGCGCAGCTCGGGCTCGCCGGCGATGGCATCCAGCTCCGCCTTGAATTTCTGCGCCTGCGCGCCGAAGCGGCCGGCGCGTTCCGTGTGCTCGGCTATCGCCTGGTCGTATTTGGCGGTATCCGGTACCAGCGGAAACAGCAGCATCTCGGTCTGCCTGCGCGGGCCGGCACGGCCCACCTCGATGCGGCGCGCCGCGATGGCACACCCTTCGGCGCTCTTGATCAGCACTTCGTCGGCGATGATCTCGCAGTTGCTGGCCTCGCCGATCACCACCCGCGTGCCGGAAATGACGCAGCTCTCGGCCCGGCCCAG
The DNA here is from genome assembly GCF_059704565.1 of Massilia sp. NBRC 108631. NCBI lineage: Bacteria > Pseudomonadati > Pseudomonadota > Betaproteobacteria > Burkholderiales > Oxalobacteraceae > Massilia > Massilia sp. NBRC 108631. The sequence continues at coordinate 46,875 of NZ_BAAKJE010000142.1, read as the reverse complement.
CACCACTTCGCCCAGCTTGGTCTGGATCACCGCGCCCGAGGCCACGCCCTTGACCGCCACGTTGCCGCCGGCGTTGACGGCGCTCCCGCCCACCAGGTTGCGCTGCAGCGCGATATTGCCGCCGCGCGAAACGATGTTGCCGAACACGTCGCCGTGAATGGTGATGTTGCCGCCTTCCACCACGCGCTGCTCCTGCACCTCGCCGAATTCCTCGTACTCGCCGGTCAGCTGCAAATTGCCGGTGGTGCGCACGCTCACGCCCTCGCGGCTGATGATCTTGGGGCCGATCGAAATCTTCTTGCCGGCGTCGACGCTGATGAAGCCTTCCACCGCCGACACCAGGTATTCCACCCCGCCGGCCTGCTCCAGCATGGTGCCCTCGCCGGCCACGCTGCTCAGCTCCAGGTCACGCGGCTCGGGCGGTTCCAGCGGTATGCCGGACAGTTCATAGCCGCGCAGCCCGGGCGAGCGCGGCACCTTCCTGAGCAGCTTGACGTGCGGCTGCACCTGGGGGAAGCGGTTCTGGAAAGTGTGCAGGTCGAAACGGCCGTTTGCCATCTCGCGCGGGGCGTTGCTGCGGTGGATGCTCTGCGAGACTTCGACAATGGCGGCGTCGCGGCCCGGCGTGGCGTTCAGCCTGCGCGCGGCGATCAGCCGCACCACGCGGCCGGCGGCAATGGTGGCCTTGACGGCCGGCGCATCGATGCCGAAACGGATGCCCTTGACCCACATGTCGGCCACAAACTCGTCGAAATTGAGCCGCGCCGGCTCGGGCGGCATATCGGCCACGTTGAAAAACACCGGCTCGAAATAGTACTCCGCCTCGCCATTGACGATGCGTACCGATTTATACAGTTCGCGCCGGCGCGCCTGGAAAGGCTCCACGCTGCCGGCAAAGCGTATCAGCTGCTGGTCCTTGAGGTTCTGCGGCAGCTCGGCGCCCACGCCGTACAGCACGCGGATGAACACCGCGTAGTCCAGTCCCGCGAAATAGGCCCCGGCCAGAAAGTAGTGGTTGACGCCGGCCAGGCAGGCCGCCGCCGCGGCGTCGCCCTTGAAGAAGACGCCGTCCGCGCGCTTGACAATGGACGGCGGCAGCTCGCCTTCCGCTGGCGAATCTGCGGCCTGGACGTCGTTCTGCACCACGCCTCCTTAATCCGGCTCGACGCTGTAAGTCCAGTCCAGCGACCCGAGGGAGTCGGAGAACAGGCTCTCGTAGCCTACGTGCGGCCCGCGCAGGAAGGTTTTACCGTCTTTGGGCGCCATCAGGTTGGCCGCCGGCGCGCCCTCTTTCAGCGGCATGCTGCGCACCAGCGTCTCGCCTGCCACCATCTGGATCTTACACCGGGCCAGCCCGTTTGAGGCCTGCTTCTGCTTGCGCAGCTCTTCGACCTGCGCGCGCCGCACCATCTGCTGCGATTCGGCCGCCTTCATTTTCTGCAGCAAATGGCCCACGGTCTTGAGCTGCGGCTCGACGGCCGCCGCCATCTTCTTCAGCTGCGGCGCCTGCTCGGGCGTCAGGGTCAGCTCGCCCTTGCGCATCTGCGCCGTCAGCGTCATGTAGCCGCGCACCTGGGGAATGGCGGTGATCTGCTCGGCCTCCTGGCGGAACTGCTGGCGCAGCTGTTCCAGCGCGTCGATCTTGCCCACCAGGCCGGCGATCTCGCCGTTGAGCGGCCCCATGTCCGGCACTTGCACCAGCACCAGCATTTCACTCTGCTTGCGCGGGCCGGCGCTTTCAATCTCGATGCGCCGTGCCGCCACCGCGCAGCCCTCCGCCAGCCCTAGCTTCACCTCGTCGGCCAGGATCTCGCAATTCGACGCTTCTTCGATGAAGACCCGGGTGCCGACAATGACGCAGCTCTCGGCACGGCCGGCGATGCGGATTTCGCCGTCGCGCGTGTGCAGGGTGGAACCGGACGCCACGCCCTTGACCTTGATGTCGCCCTTGACGTTGTAGGCGCTGCCGCCCACCAGGTTGGAACCGAGGATGATGGTGCCGCCGGTGGAGTTGATGTTGCCGAACACGTTGCCGCGGATGGTGATGTCGCTGCCATCCACGGCGCGCAGTTCCTGCACGTCGCCATGCTCCTCGAAGGCGCCAGCCAGGGCCAGGTTGCCCGTGGTGCGGCCGCTCACCCCTTCGCGGCTGACGATCTTGTCGCGCACGGAAATCCTGCCGCTCTTGGTATCGACGTCCAGAAAGCCGTCCTGCGCGGCCACCAGGAATTCGCCGTCCGGCGTATTTTCGATCACGGTGCCGTCGCCCACCCAGCGGCGGAAATCCAGGTCGGCCGGCGGCTGCGGCAGCAGCGCGGTGCCGGCCATCTCCAGGCCCTGCGCGCCGGCCTGGCCGGGCACTTTCTTCAGCAGGCGCATGCCTTGCCGGATTTGCGGAAAGCGGTTCTGGAAGCTGTTCAGGTCCACCCGGCCATCGGCTTTCTCGCGCGGCGCGTCGCTGCGGTGCAGGTCCTGCGACACTTCCACCACATGCGCATCGATGCTCTTGCCCGGCTCCAGCCGGCGCGCCACGGTGCTGCGGTCGCCGCGCGCGGAGGCGATGCCGGCCTTGACGTTGTTGGCGTCGATGCCGAAGCGGATGCCCTTGGTCCACAGGTCGGCCACAAACTCGTCGAAGTCCAGCTTCACCGGACGCTCGGGGATCAGGGTGCCGTCGGGCAGCTCCATGGCGTCCAGGAACAGCGGCTCGAACACATACTCGGCCAGCTCGCCGTCCATTTTCACTGCGCGATACAGCGCGCGGCGCTGCGGATCGAACATGCGGATTACGTCGGCGATGCGGATCAGCGCCTGGCCGGGCGGCCCCGGCGGCAACGGCGGGCCGATGTTGAACAGGGCCTTGGTGAAGACGGCATAGTCCAGCCCGGCCAGGAAGGCGCCGGCCGAGAATATCTGGTTGATGGCCGCCACAAACACCGGCCCCTGCAGGGAAGCGTCCAGATACACCCCATCCGGGCGCTGGATGACGCCATGGGGCAACGCTGTCGCGGCAGCTTCTGCTACTTTGTCCACCACAAATCTCCTCCCGACATACGGCAAGGGCCAGCGGCGTGCCCTACACGCGGCCGGCATTCTCACAAGTAACCAATGTTACACGCAAGTCAAGAATGAAAGGGGATTTTCGGTAGCTGGATGAGGCTTCCATACGACGCCGGCGGACAATATCGCGCCGGCTTGAGATGGATCAACGGCGCGGTGGCAAAGCGTAGACTTCGGCGCCCGCTTCATTGATCTGGCGGCGCAGGTCGCGGCGCTCGTCGGCCGTCATGCGGACCCGGCGCGACGCCTCGGCATTGTTGGTGCTATCCTGCAGCATGCGGCGGCGCTCCTCGGCGCGGATTTCCATTTCGCGATGGGCGCGTTCGCGGTCCTCGTTGCGGGAACGGTCGCTGCGCTCTTCCTTGCGCTGCTGCGGATTGTCGGGACCAAAGGCCAAGGCCGGCAAAGCCGAACCCAGCAGGGTACAGACGGCCAGCGCTCCCACGGAAGCGCGGACCAGCTTGGACGCTTGGCGCGCCGCGTTCAGTTTGTCGGGATGCTTGTTCATGGGATTCCTCTGTAGCTTACTGCCATGCGTCCAGTGTATGGACATTTCCCCCCGGGGGTAAGACCAATTGGGTAAAGTTTGTAACAGTTTGTAATGGGTTGGCAATGACATTTGCCTCCGGCGAATATGACGTTACCATAGCAACATAATTAAGACAATTCTGACAGCGTGACAACTATGACTTCGACTGATTCCAGCAACAGCCCCAGCACCGCCAACAGCGGCGGCCATCAAGCCAAGATCATGGTGGTGGACGACGACGTCCGCCTGCGCGACCTGCTGCGCCGCTACCTGACTGAACAGGGCTTCAACGTCTTCACGGCGGAGAACGCCACCGCCATGAACAAGCTGTGGCTGCGCGAGCGCTACGACCTGCTGGTGCTGGACCTGATGCTGCCGGGCGAAGACGGCCTGTCGATCTGCCGCCGCCTGCGCGGCGCCGGGGACCAGACGCCCATCATCATGCTCACCGCCAAGGGCGAGGACGTGGACCGCATCGTCGGCCTGGAAATGGGCGCGGACGACTACCTGCCCAAGCCCTTCAACCCGCGCGAGCTGGTGGCGCGTATCGGCGCCGTGCTGCGCCGCAAGCAGCCCGACGAGATTCCGGGCGCGCCGTCGGAAACCCCGCAGACCTTCGAGTTCGGCCAGTTCGTGCTGGACCTGGGCACGCGCACGCTGAAGAAGAGCGGCGAGACCGTGCCGCTGACCACCGGCGAATTTTCGGTGCTGAAGGTATTTGCGCGCCACGCGCGCCAGCCGCTGTCGCGCGAGAAGCTGATGGAACTGGCGCGCGGCCGCGAGTACGAAGTGTTCGACCGCAGCCTGGACGTGCAGATTTCGCGCCTGCGCAAGCTGATCGAGCCGGACCCTTCCAGCCCGCTGTACATCCAGACCGTGTGGGGCCTGGGCTATGTCTTCATCCCGGAGGGTCAGCCGCGCTAGCTTGCGAGGTAGCGCCGTATGAAACTGTCCCGCTATATTCAACTGAGTTCGCTGAAGAGCGGTCTGTTCTGGCGCACCTTCCTGCTGATGGGCGTGCTCACCACGCTCAGCATGTCGGCCTGGGTCGGCCTGGTGAGCGTGCTGCAGCGCGAACCGCAGGTGCAGCAGATTTCGGCCCAGGTGATCTCGGTGGTCACCATCACCCATGCCGCCCTCACCCACTCCGCGCCCGAACTGCGGCGCGAGCTGCTGTTCGAACTGGTGTCGAATGAAGGCATCCGCGTGTTCACAATGGAGGACGACGACGAGGTCGAGCCGCCGCCCGCCAATTCCCTGATGCCCGACATCGAAACGCTGGTGAAAGCCAAGCTGGGCGCCGACACGCGCTTTTCGCGCAGCGTGAACGGCATGTCCGGCTTCTGGGTCAGCTTCAACATCGGCGAAGACCGCTATTGGCTGATGCTGGAGCGCGAGCGCATCCACGGCATGACCGGCGTGCAGTGGCTGGGCTGGGCCAGCGTGGTGTCGGTCGCCTCGCTGCTGGGCGCGGCGCTGATCTCCAGCCTGATCAACCGTCCGCTGGCGCGCCTGACCGCCGCCACGCGCGAACTGGCGGAAGGGCGCCGCCCGGACAAGCTGCCTGAAATCGGTCCGGCAGAGGTCATCCAGGCCAACCGCAGCTTCAACCAGATGGTGGAGGACTTGCAGCAGGTGGAGTCCGACCGCGCCGTGATCCTGGCCGGCATTTCGCACGACCTGCGCACCCCGCTGGCGCGCATGCAGCTGGAAGTGGAGATGGCCAGCCTGTCGGATGAAGCGCGCGAAGGCATCCAATCCGACATCGGGCAAATGGACGCCATCATCGGCCAGTTCCTGGACTTCGCCAAGCCGACCGAGGCTTCCACCTTCACCACGGTGGACATCACGGCGCTGCTGGCGGAAACCGCGCACGAAGCGGCGCGCCTGCCCGACGTGCGCATCACCACCGACATCGCCGACAGCGCCACGGTGCTGGGCAACCCGACCGACCTGAAGCGGGTGCTGAACAACCTGATCGAGAACGCGCGCCGCTACGGCAAGACCCCGGATACCGACTACACCGAAATCGACATCAAGTGCAGCGTGAAAGGCATGCACACCTTCAAGCGCGTGACGATAGAGGTGCAGGACCATGGCGCAGGCGTGCCGGACGACCAGATCGAAGCGCTGCTGAAACCCTTCACGCGGCTCGACAGCGCGCGCGGCCAGGCCAACGGCGCCGGACTGGGACTGGCGATTGTCGACCGCGTGCTGCTGCGCCACGGCGCCGAACTGCAGGTGCGCAACCGCGAAGGCGGCGGCCTGCTGTTCCAGATCACAATGAAGGTCATGGCATGACCATGCGGCCAGGCGCATCGCCCTTGCCCACCGGCGGCCAGCCGCTATAATCTGGCATGCCCGAAAATACCCTCCCCCGCCCTACTCAGCCCGCCGCATCCCTGTCCACCTTGTCGAGCCGCGTGCTCGGCCTGGCCAACCTGGGCCTGGCGGTGGTCGACTCGAAACACCGCATCGTGCTGTGGAACCAGTGGATGGCCAGCCATTCCGGGCTGTCGGCCAGCCGCGTGCAGGGCAGCGACCTGTTCGAGCTATTCGAGGAATTGCGCGGCCAGCGCGTGGAACAGGCGGTGCACAGCGCGCTGCAGAACGGCACGGCGGCCAGCCTGCCGCACGGCCTGAACCGCGCCCCCTTCCCGCTTTACCCGTCCGGCACCTGGGGTGGCGAACGCATGGAGCAGGCCGTGTCGGTGACGCCGTTCAACGAGGGCAAGGAAAAATACTGCCTGATCGAGGTGAGCAACGTCAGCAGCACCATGGGCCGAGAGCGGCAACTGCGGGTGCAGGCCGAAGCGCTGCGCGCGCAATCGTATGTGGACGGCCTGACCGGCATCGCCAACCGCCGCCATTTCGACGTGGCGCTGAGCCGCGAACTGAAACGCGCCAGCCGCAACGACAGCGCTCTGTCGCTGCTGCTGATGGATATCGATTCATTCAAAGCCTACAACGACCATTTCGGCCACCAGCAGGGCGACGCCTGCCTGACGCTGGTCGCCGAAGCCTTTGCCGCCACCCTGCAGCGCCCGGCCGACCTGGCGGCGCGCTACGGCGGCGAGGAATTTGCCGCCGTGCTGCCGGACACCGACTCGGCGCAGGCACAGATCGTGGCCGAAGCCATCCGCGCGCGGGTGGCCGGGCTGGACGTGCCGCACGCCCCCGCCGCCGCCCATCCCAACGTCACGCTCAGCATCGGCGTGGCCACCTTCAGCAAGAGCGACCTGAACGACGCGGCCGCCATGCTGGGCGCCGCCGACCGCGCGCTCTACGCCGCCAAGAAAGCCGGCCGCAACTGCGTCATCGTCGGCACGCCGGAAGTTCAACCGGCATCGCCGGCGGCATAGGCTTCGCCGGTGGCGTAGAACTGGCCGCCCGCGACGTAGTGCAGGCTGCGCCAGCAGGGATCGGCCGATTCGAACGCCAGGCGCAGCGCCGACGGCGCACTCAATCAGCACGGCGGCAATCCGCTCCGCGACGGCGCAATCACACTTCCCACCCGTGCGTCGGCCAGCGCCAGCTGCAACACATGCCGCCCCCCCCCTAACGGCCGGCCGGGACGATGCGTGACAATGTGTGTATCTCGCGCGGCTGCGTGTCCTGTATAAACACGTTTCGACTAACCGGAGTACCTGTGCATGCGCTTGGTCCCAATATTAAATCTCGCGCTGGCGGCCGTCCTGCCGCTGTCCGCCTCGGCTCAGCCAGCAGACGGAAGGCCCGAGTACAAATTGAAAGCCGACGCCCCGCGCACCGGCACCAACATCTTGCATGACCTGATCGTCTCGCCGCTGCCTTACAACAAGACTTACGCCCAGCTCTCGCCCGACGACAAGCGCATGCTGCGCGGCTTGTACGAGCACATGGGGCCGGACGACGAACCGCCATTCCCGCTGCGCGGCTACAAGACCATCTTCAAGGCCTTGTCGGAAATTCAAGGCAAAATGCTTGTCGTAGGCGAACTGGACATCGCTGTCATGGTCGACGCCAATGGCGAAGGCAGCAGCGTGACCATCTACAAGGCGCCTGACCCCGAAATAGCACGGGTGGTGGCGACGCTGATGATGCTAGAAAAATACAAGCCCGCCCTGTGCAGCGGCAAGCCATGCGAGCAGGCCTTCCCCTTAAGAGCGCACTTCAGCGTGACCCCTAGGCCTTGATGCCAGCGATTGCCGGCGGATGGGATTAAGCAGAAGCCCACTTGCCTTCGTACACCGGGTTGCCCTCGTCGATATGCAGGGTGATGCGGATGGGCAGTTTTCCGGACAGCGGGGCGAAGTGGGCATCGACCTGGGCCAGCAGCGCCTTGCCCACCGTCTCCACCAGCGCGGCCGTGCGGCCGGGCGTGATGCGCAGGTTCAGGTAGACGAATATCTTGTCCGGCGCGCCGTCCGCCACCGCGTGGTGCGGCGCGGGATAGGCCAGCACGCGCGTGCCGTTCAGCGGGAAGACGGCGTGGCCGCTGCCGTCCTGGAGTTGCACCAGCGTGCGCGACAGGCGCGCGCACAGGGTTTGCATGTCGCTGTGCGCGTCGAGGTTGCCGCAGTAGTCTATGGTCAGGTGCGGCATGAGGTGGAGGCCCTTAAAATCAGCTGAGGTTCGATGCGGGTGCAGCGCTCGGTGGGCTTGCCGTCGATGATGGCCAGCAGCTTCTCCATCGCGGTCGCCCCCATGCGCTCGCTTTGCAAATCCACGGTGGTCAGCGCGGGCGAGCTGTAGTTGCCGAACTGGATGTTGTCGAAGCCCGCCACGGACATATCGCCGGGCAGCCGGAAGCCCAGCGTCTGCGCGGCCTTCATGAAGCCCAGCGCCATCAGGTCGTTGTAACAGATCAGCGCATCCGGATGTTCCGCGCCCAGCATGATGGACGAGCAGATGCGCTCCCCTTCCAGCGACGACGGCGAATCGGTGTCGTACACCGTCAGTTGCTGGCCGTGCGCGGCCAGGCATTCGCGCACGCCGTCGCGGCGCTCTTCGTCCCGGCGCGACCTGGAAAAGCCCAGGTAAGCAAACCTGCGGTGCCCCTGCGTCACCAGGTGGCGCGTGAGCATGTAGGCGGCGCGCTGGTCATCGCCCGCCACCGTGGGCATTTCCAGCCCGGGCATGCGGCCGAAGAACACCAGCGGCCGGTCCATCTCCACCAGCCAGCCCAGCTCGGCCTCCTGCAGGCGCGAGAATACCAGCATGCCGTCCACGCGCCGGCTCAGCGCTTCCAGCAGATGGCGTTCGCGGTCCGGGTTTTCCTCCGTGTCCACCAGCAGCACGGTGTAGCCGTGCGCCTGCGCCACGCGGTTGGCGCCCTTGACAATGCTGGTGAAATGCGGATTGGAGATATCCAGCACCGACAGGCCCACGGTCTTGGTGCGGCCGGTGATCATGGACTGCGCCAGCGGGTTGGAGCGGTAGCCCAGTTCCGCGATCACACGCTTGATGGTGTCTTCCACCGGCGGCGAAAAGCGTTGCGCGCCGTTGACGAATTTGGACACGGTGGCAGTCGATACCCCTGCTGCAGCGGCGACGTCGCGGATGGTCGGGACACTTTTCTTCATGTGGCGGATGGGCACGGTAAGCATGGAAGTTAAGAAGACGATCTTATCATGACGAAAACGTTTATCTGCTAATCTTGCCCCCATGATGATGCAAAGGATTTCCAGCCCATGCAAGCTAACAAGCTGAAGCTGGCCGCCGCCGCCGTAGCAGCCATTTCGGCGCTGGCGGTGTGGGGCGTCATGCAGCACGGCGCCCGCCGGACCGCGCTGCACGCCAAGCCGCCGGCCTACGCCGCCCATGCTCCCGCTGCTGCGCCGGCGCAGGGCAGCTGGTTCAGTGCGGTCGGCGGCCCGCCGGCCGGCGAAGCCGGGCCAGCCGCCGCCGTGCCGCTGGCCCGGCAGGTGGACCAGCTGGTAGCCGCAGGCAAGCCGGAAGACCTGTACCGCGCCTACAACCTCATCGACGATTGCATGACGTTCCAGCGGCTGGGCACCCTGCCCTTCCTGCATTTCCCGGAGCAGCGCGACATGACAGCCGCGGAGAAGGCCGGCGAGGCCCTGGTCTGCGCCAGCCTCACCGAGCTGCACCGGCGCGCCCGCATCGACTACCTGGCCGCAGCCGCGAAGGCGGGCGTGCCGGGCGCCGACACCGCATTCATGGTGGCCGGGCCCTTTGGCGACCGCGACGCGCTCGCCACCCGCCCGGACGATCCGCTGGTGGTGGAGTGGCGGCGGCAAGCGCTGGCCCAGCTGACCAGCCAGGCCCTGCAGGGCGACCTGGGCAGCTTGAACACGCTGTGGACCGGCCATCTGAGCGGCTGGATCGCCATCCCCAGGGATCCGGTGCTGGCCTACACCTACCACGCGGCGCTGCAGCGCATCGACCACGACCAGAATCCCGACGTGGCAGACGGGCCGTACAGCGGCAATATGTTCGCTTTCCTGAAGGACGGCCTGACGCCGGAACAGCTGGCCGCCGCCAATGCGAAGGCGGATCGCATTGCCCTGAATTTCCACCAGCGCATGGCAGCGCAAGAAGCGAAGCAATAAACCGCCACCAGAAGCAAAAAAGGCCCGGCGGCAAGCAAGTTCGCTTACCGCCGGGCCTCTTGCCCGGTCTGCCATCCAGCTTACAGGTCGGTGATTTCCTTGTGCCTTGGCACCAGGGTCTTCATCACGCCCCACGCCGCCAGGTAGGCCAGTGCGCAGAACGTAAACATGATCATGTAGCCGGTCTGGATCTGGCCCAGCGCGCCGTAGTAGTCGAACAGCCAGCCGCCGGCCTTGGACACGGCCACGCCGCCCAGGCCGCCGGCCATGCCGCCGATGCCCACCACCGAGGCCACCGACTTTTGCGGGAACATATCGGACACGGTGGTGAAGATATTGGCCGACCAGGCCTGGTGGGCCGAGGCGCCCACGCCGATCAGCAGCACCGGCACCCAGAAGCTGATGTAGCCCAGCGGCTGCGCCAGCAGCACCACCAGCGGGAACAGCGCGATCACCAGCATGGCTTTCATGCGGCCGTCGTAGGCGTGCATGCCCTTGTTCATGAAGTAGGCGGGGAACCAGCCGCCGCCGATACTGCCGACCATGGTCATGCTGTACAGCACGGCCAGCGGAATCACGATGGCTTCCTTGCCCATGCCGTACTGCACCGACAGGTATTTCGGCAGCCAGAACAGGAAGAACCACCACACGCCGTCGGTCATGAATTTACCGAAGGCGAAGGCCCAGGTCTGGCGATAGCTCAGCAGCTTGAACCACGAAGTCTTTTCGCCGGCCGGCGCCGCAGGCGCGGCGGCCACGGCGTCGCTGCGGATGTAGGCCAGTTCGCTGGCCGACAGGCGGCGCTGGCGGTCCGGGGTGTCGTACATCAGCTGCCACGCCAGCATCCACAGGAATCCCACCGCGCCGATGGCGATAAAGGCCATCTGCCAGCCCCAGTTGATGGCGATCCAAGGCACCGTCAGCGGCGCCAGGATGGCGCCCACGTTGGCGCCCGAGTTGAAAATGCCGGTGGCAAAGGAGCGTTCCTTGCGCGGGAAATATTCCGCCGTGGCCTTGATGGCGGCCGGGAAGTTGCCCGCCTCGCCCACCGCCAGCACCGCGCGCGACAGCATGAAGCCGGCGATCGAGACCGGAATGGCAGCCAGGCCGACCGCGCCCATCACCTTGGCAATGCCCTCGCCCATCGGCACCGAGTAGGCATGCATGATGGCGCCGATCGACCAGATGACGATGGCCAGCACGTAAGCCTGCTTGGTGCCGATGCGGTCCACCACGCGGCCCGCGAACAGCATGGAAATGGCGTAGACGAACTGGAACACAGCCGTAATGTTGGCATAGTCGCTATTGGACCAGCCGAATTCCTTGGACAAGTCCGGTGCCAGCAAACTGAGCACCTGGCGGTCCAGGTAGTTGACGGTGGTGGCGAAAAACAGCAGCGCGCAGATGGTCCACCGGTATTTGCCAATAACTTGCTGGCTGACAGGCTCACTCAGGTTCATAGGGAATCACTTATTCTGGTTGTACGTTCCGGCCCCTATCTCCACGGGGCCTCTAAGTTGTATGTCATCGTACAACCTTGGGATGCCGCAGGCAAGCAAAAAATAGTACAAAAATATATTTGTGTAGCGTGTCGATCTGGCGTTTCCTCGCCCGTCGTGTGAGTATGAGCGCCGCAGTTGCGTTCAGACCTGATCAACTCATCTATTAAATTGGCAAGGAGATAGTCATGACCCAAGTTGCCCCCATCCCAGAAGGTTTCCACACTGTAACGCCGCACCTCGTCTGCGAGGGCGCCGCCGACGCCATCGAGTTCTACAAGAAGGCCTTCAATGCGGTGGAAATGTGCCGCATGCCCGGCCCCGGCGGCAAAGTGATGCACGCCCAGGTCAAGATCGGCACTTCCATCGTGATGCTGGCGGACGACTTCCCCGAGTGGGGCAGCGTCGGCGCGAAAGCCCTGAAGGGCTCCCCCGTCGTGCTGCACTTGTACGTGGAAGACGTCGACAAGGCCTACGCGCAGGCCGTTGCCGCCGGCGGCACCGCCAAGATGCCGCCCGCCGACATGTTCTGGGGCGACCGTTACGGCATGCTGGTGGACCCGTTCGGCCACAGCTGGTCCATCGCCACCCACAAGCGCGATATGACGCCCGAAGAGATGGATGCCGAGATGCAAAAATCCATGTCCGAAAACTGCGCCGGCAATCAGGCTTGAAAGGAAGCATCATGCGATTCATGCTGATAGTGAAAGCGAGCCCGGAATCCGAAGCGGGCAAGATGCCAAGCGAAGAGCTGCTCACCGCGATGGGCAAGTTCAACGAAGAGCTGGTCAACGCCGGCGTGCTGCTGGCGGGCGAAGGCCTGCACCCGAGTTCGCGCGGCGTGCGCGTCCATTTCTCGGGCAAGAACCGCACCGTCATCGACGGCCCGTTCGCCGAAACCAAGGAGCTGATTGCCGGATTCTGGCTGGTTCAGGTAAAGTCGCTGGAAGAGGCGATTGAATGGGTGAAGCGCTGCCCGAATCCGATGGAAAGCGAGTCGGATATCGAAATCCGCCAGGTGTTCGAGATGGACGATTTCGGCGCCGAATTCACGCCCGAACTGCGCGAGCAGGAACAGCGCATCATGGCGAAGGCGGCGGAGCTTCAGAAACAGCACTGACTTTATCGAGGAGCAGGCAATGCAGTTCATGATCTTACGCAGGAGCGACAAGGTATCGGAAACGGCGGGCTTCCCGTCAGCGGAACTGGTGCGCGCCATGCCGTCGGCGAAGTGGCTGCAGCCCAGCTCCAGCGGCCTGCGCATGACGCGCAGCGGCGGCCAGTGGCGTGTCAGCGACGAGGGGCCTTTCGAACCGCGCGAGCTGGTGGCGGGCTACACCTTCATCGAGGCCGCCAGCCGCGAGGAAGCGGCGCAGTGGGCCAGCCAGTGGCCGGTGGCGGACGCCGAAGGCCAGGCCGAGCTGGAAGTGCGGCAGGCCGGCTGCCCCGGCGGCTGTGTCGGCTTCGACATGGATACGCTGCCCGAAGGCGCGCCGCCGGACCTCAAGCCCGCCGAACTCAGGCCGGGCATGAAACCCTACGCGGTGCTGCTGCGCTCGGACGCGGGCAGCGAGGCCGACCTGGAACCGCCCGCCTCCGTCATCGACACCATGAACCGCGCCAACCAGGCCGGCATCCGCGCCGGCATTGCGCTGGCCGGCGAAGGCCTGCGCGCCTCGGCCAAGGGGGCACGCGTAAAATTCACCGGTGGCAAGGCCGCCATCATCGACGGCCCCTACACCGAAGTGAAAGAACTGATCGCCGGCTACTGGGTGGTGCAGGCCGAATCCATCGAAGGCGTGATGCAGTGGGTCAAGAACTACCCCTACCCGCAGCCGCCGGAAGTGGACGTGGTGGTGGAACTGCGCGCCGTGGCCCTGTGAACCAGCAAGGCATCCACCGCGCCATCGAAGCTGTCTGGCGCATCGAATCGGCCAAGATCATCGCCGTGCTGGCGCGCATGCTGCGCGACGTCGGCCAGGCCGAAGAGATCGCGCAGGACGCGCTGGTGAGCGCGCTGGAACGCTGGCCCGACAGCGGCACGCCCGACAACCCGGCCGCCTGGCTGATGACCGTGGCCAAGAACCGCGCCCTCGACCACCTGCGCCACCGCAAGCTGGAACAGGACAAGGAAGCCGAACTCACCTACGAAATCGAAGGCCTGCTGCAGGACGCCGCGCCCGACCTGGAGCGCGCGCTGGACGACAATATCGGCGACGACCTGCTGCGGCTGGTGTTCGTCGCCTGCCACCCGGTGCTGTCCACCGAGGCGCGCGTGGCGCTGACCTTGCGCTTGCTGGGCGGCCTCACCACCGACGAGATCGCGCGCGCCTTCTTCGTGCCGGAAACCAACGTGGCGCAGCGCATCGTGCGCGCCAAGCGTACCTTGGCCGAAGCCAAGGTGCCGTTCGAAGTGCCGCGCGGCCACGAACTGGTGGAGCGGCTGGCGTCCGTGCTGCAAGTGGTCTACCTGATCTACAACGAAGGCTATTCCGCCAGCGCAGGCGCGGACTGGATGCGCCCGGCGCTGTGCGAAGAAGCGCTGCGGCTGGGCCGCGTGCTGGCCGAACTGGCGCCGCAGGAGCCCGAAGTCCACGGGCTGGTGGCGCTGATGGAAATCCAGTCGTCGCGCGCCCGCGCCCGTACCGACGCGCGCGGCGCGCCTGTGCTGCTGCTGGAGCAGGACCGCTCGCGCTGGGACCAGCTGCTGATACGGCGCGGCCTGGCGGCACTGGCGCGCGCCGAGCAGATCGGACGCGGCCTGGGGCCATACGCGCTGCAAGCGGCCATCGCCGCCTGCCACGCCCGCGCGCGCCGCGCCGAGGACACCGACTGGGGCCGCATCGCCGCGCTATATGACGGTCTGGCGCAACTGGCGCCCTCCCCCGTGGTGGAACTGAACCGCGCCGTGGCACTGTCAATGGCGTTCGGCCCCGAAACCGGCCTGGAAGTGGCCGACGCGCTGCTGGACGAAGCGGCGCTGAAAAACTACCACCTGCTGCCCAGCGTGCGCGGCGACTTCCTGTTCAAGCTGGGGCGCAAGGCCGAGGCGCGCGCCGAATTCGAACGCGCCGCCGCGCTCACCCAGAACCAGCGCGAGCGCGACCTTCTGCTCACCCGCGCCGCCGCCTGCGCCGAACTGCCTGCGCCCGGGCACAGTCAGTAGTCGTCCGCTAAACGTTCCTCCTGTTCCGGCGGATAGGTGACGCGCAAACCATCCACGCAGGCGAACGGCGTGAGCTTGTGCGGGCGCCGCTGGCGGGCATCGATGATGTCGTCGACAGGAACGCCGCGCACCAGCAAGGCGTCTGCCACTAGCGAGCGGTGGCAGCGCCACGGTACCGCTTCGGCGCACATCAGCGCGCACGGCTTGCTGCGGCCCAGCTCAACGACCGCATCGACGTTGTCCGCGAATTCCTCGGTCTGCATGTAATCGGCATAGCCGCGAAACGACAGATTGCGCCAGCCTGCGTTCGGCGAATCCTTGCGCGCGCGGCGCAGGCCGCCGAGGCCGGGCAGGTAGCGGTATTCAATGCCGGCGCCGGCCAGCGAGGCCGACAGCTGGTCCTGTCCGAACTGCGGATTGTGGCGCGACCTGGGCACGGTGCGGATATCGAGCAGGCAGGCAACGCCGTTCTGGCGCAGCAGTCCGATGAAGTCCTCGATGGAACGGTTCGAATGGCCGATGGTGCAGATGCGTTCCGGTGTCATGCGCCTCCCCTCGATAACCTGCGCCCATTCTGGCATGAACGCGCGAGGCAGCGCACCAAGGTGATCTTGCGCCTTGGTTCAGCGCTGCATGCTCCCGCTGAACCCGGCGTTCCCGGCAGCATCCAGGGCGAGCGCAGCGAGCGTCATGAAAGCCGAGCGCTCGCGCCCGGAGATCTCAGCCATCAACCTGGATGCCTCAGACAGCGCATCTCGGCTGCTGCACGTGCCGGCCTGCTCGATCAAGCCCGCCACTGCCGTCCACTGCGCGGCGATGGCGTCGAACCCGGTGGCCACGCTGCCCAGCGCCGCCAGGCCGGTCAGCTCCTGGCCCTGCTTGAGGAAGCGGCCATACATCTTCCGGAACAGGCCGCCGCCGGTGCCGGCGCGTTCCATCAGCATGGCAATAATCGGCAGCGACCCGGCCGGATTATCGATCTCGTCGAGCCATCGCGTAACGCTTTCACTACTCTTGAGCACGCCCTTGTAGCCCAGGTTCCTGATCGGCGGATTAAGGTAGGCATGGGCGTTGGCGGCGAGGGCCTTGAAGAACGCAGCGCGCAGCTTGTCTGCCAGTTGCGCGCGCAGCGCTTCCAATCGGGGGCCGCTCTTCACCGTGACAGAGCGGCTCTTCGAACTCATCGGCCCCTTGGCCGAGCGAGCTTCGCTCAGGCTATCGAGACTGGTACGGCCGCCACCGCCAGCACCCTTGGTATCGATCAGCCAGGCACCCTCGCCATCCATCCTGTACAGGGTGGCGTAATGGGCATGGAAGTGCACGCGCTTTTCCGGGAAATACTCGAGGTGGTAGTGATCGAGCTTGAGTCCGACCAGCTTGCCTGCCTCAAGGGCTTGCAGCGCATTATCACGCGCACGGGAGGCCGAGGACGTTTCGCGGACGTCGAATTCCACGCCCAGCACAGTGGACAGATTTTCCGCCAGCGCGTCCGGCTTCACGCGCCCGCCGATGAAGGGAAACGGCATGTTGCGCGCTTCCCAGTGGATGTAGTTCAGCCCCATCCCGAGCCCGAATACCATTTCTTCGGACAAGTCGATGCCCTGCTGGCCCAGCAGGTTGGCCAGCATGGTCGATTCACAATGTTCGCCCGAATAGGGCTTGTGCCGCACTTCAGGCATGGATGTTCCCCACTGTTTTGCCGCCCGGAACAGGGCTCGACTCGCCCAGCGATGCGTCACGCCGCAAAACGCCAACCATAGTCACGCCGCCAACCGCGCTTTCGCCCGTAGTGACCCGCCACGACGAGTATCGCGGAATAGGACCTACTCGTCATGTCTACTCGCGATCTGCATCAGAACCGCCTGTATCGTTGTCAGACGGCCATTAAGCGATCGTCTAAAGTGAGCGCTTGCCTCGGGCGAAAACTGCCGATGCTCAGGCTCGTGCAGTGCATCCTTGTCAATGCAGCTTGACGCGTACGCAATGAAGCCTTCAGCCGAATCGACGCCCATGCAATACGCCGCATCAATTGCCTTCGGCAGTAGCCGCCCCAACAGATGCGGGCGTTGAGCCGCAATTTCGCACGCCACGGAAAGATAGCCGCAAAAGGCCGCTTCCGCATTGTAACTTACGGGATAGGCTTCAAATTCACCAAGCAGGTCGCTGTCGGTCACGCCCGAGCCGGCTATGCTGTGCGCGACAAGGCCGCTGCGATGGATGTTAGCAAGCATAGTGAAGGTCTAGAACAGTCAGCGGCCATCGCCTTAAATTTGAACATTGATGCCTATCCGCGACAGTCCAAAAATGAGCTGCCCTACCGTCTCGTATCGAGATCCGGGGATACGGCGCAGTTTCACCGACTGAATCTGTTGCGCTTGCAAAAGTTCGATCAATTCCGCTGGCGTGCGCGCTATTCCAAGAGCGCTACGTATCTCAGCGTCGCCAACTTCCACCTCGATTAAACCTGAAGCCATCTTCGTCCCCAATTGGCAGAAAGCACTCAGGGTAGCATGGGGCGCGATAGTTGCATTCTTCAAACTGCCCTTTTGCAATAATTCCTGGGCTCCAATGAGCAGGTGTCAAGCCCATGCCGACGATACAATGTCCTTCCGCACCGAGCCGGTGATGATGGACCAACCGACATTGCCATGCCAACCACCGCCCTCCAGCCCAACGCCCCCTTTTTCATCGCTCTCAACGCGGGCTCGGGCCACGCCGAGACCGAGGAGCGGCGCTCGACCATCGAATCGGTGCTGGGCGAAGCCGGCCGGCAATATCAACTGACGACTATCGATCGGCCGGACACCATCGACCAGGTCGCCGGCCAGCTTGCCCAGCAGGCTGCGGGCGCCGGCGGCGTGCTGGTGGCGGCGGGCGGCGACGGCACCATCAACGCGGTAGCCCGCCAAGCCATCGAGCACGGCTGCGCGTTCGGCGTACTGCCGCAGGGCACGTTCAATTATTTTGGCCGCGCACATGGCATCCCCGAAGACCTGGGCCAAGCGGTGCATGCCTTGCTTGCTGCGCGCCTGCATCCGGTGCAAGTCGGAATGGTGAACGACCGCGTGTTCCTGGTCAACGCCAGCATCGGGCTGTATTCGAAGCTGCTCGAGGAGCGCGAAATCGACAAGAAGCAATTCGGCCGCAGCCGGCTGGTGGCGGTGCTGTCGGCCATCAAGACCATTCTGATCCCGCATCGCCGCCTGCGCCTGGTGCTGCAAATCGACGGGAAGCTGCAGCGCTTGCGCACGGCGACATTTTTTGTCGGGAACAATCGCCTGCAGATGGAACAAGTCGGCATTCCGCCGCTGAGCGATGCGGTGGAGGACGGCAAGCTGGCGGCCGTGGCGCCACGGACCAAGGGCAAACTGGGCATGCTGTGGCTGATGCTGCACGGTGCACTGGGCAGATTGGGGAGCCCGGATCAGGCCGACCAGCTGACCACCTTCAGCTTCACGCAAATGCAAGTAAAGGTGCGCACACTGGCGCGGCGCCGCAAGGTGAAGGTGGCCATGGACGGCGAAGTGACCCATATGGCCAACCCGCTGGCATTTCGCGTGATGGAGGACCGCTTGCTGCTGCTGAAGCCCGATCCCGAGCTGGCGCTGGGCGGCGAGGGATCGGATCACCAGGCGCCTGCGTATGCGCAGCGTGGGCTGCTCAGTATCCGCTAGCGCCGCGGCGCCTCGGCTGCCTGAGTGTCGTCGAACGTGAATGGCGGCGTTCAGTCTTCCAAGCAGGCTTTGCACGCGGCGTCCGAGAACCGCGCCTGGCAGATGCGCTTGCCGGGGTATTTGAGTTCGAGGCCTTTGTAGTTGGCGCAGGTCTCGGGCTTGAGCGCGGTGATGGCGGGCTGCTGGTAGGCCAGGCCGGATTTGTCGGTAACGCTGAGACGGGAACCGTTGCCGTCCGAGCGCAGTTCGATGCCGCCGTCCTTGGTGATGAGGGTCAGCGCGCTGTTCTGGGAGGCGTCGGGGCCGGCCACCATCAGCGCGGCCATGCGGTGCTTGGAATCCAGCGTGATCATGGCGTTGCTGCCTTCGTCCTGCGTCACGTAGCCGCCGCGCTCGATGCCCTCTTCGTCGTAGATGATCATGCCGGCCGCCTTGCTGCCGCGCTTGGCCACGTGGCCGCCCGCCATGACGGCATCCGGCAAATCGCCGCCCAGGCGGGCGCGGATGATGCCCTTGCCGTCCACAATGACCACCTCTTTGGCCCGCACGCTGTCGAACACCGCGTTCTTGAGGCTGGCGCCAGCGATGGCGCTGCCCCCAGCCAGCAGCAGCAAACCAGCGATCCATGCGCCGTTCTGGCGGCTGAGCCGCTTGCGCAGACGCGCGTTCTCTTGCTCGACCGCGAGCAGCCGTTGTTCGATGCTGGTCAAGTCCTGTCTCCTGGCTTGGTAGAATTGCATTGCCAATTCTGCCACATTTCCACAGAGAAAGGCAAGCTCAGGGAATCCTGCTGCGCGGATAGCGCGGCAGGCCGTCGCCAAGATGCAGCCACCCGAGCTGGTCCTCCACCTGCGTGTGGTCTTGCGGAGGCAGCGCTTCAGGATCATCCAGGCTGCAGGTGGTGATGTCGATGTAGCCGGGCCCGCTGGCCGACTCGTAGCTCAGATGGGCACCGCAGCGGCCGCAGAAGCAGCGCGTGACGCCCGGGCTCGATTCGAAGCGCTGCGGCGTGCCCTGCGTGTAATGCAGGCCCGACAGCGGCACCGTGAACCACGCCACGCACGGCGCGCCCGCGATGCTGCGGCAGCTTTCGCAGTGGCACAGCGTGGTGCCGGCGACGGGGCCGCGCACTTCGTAGCGCACCGCGCCGCAGTAGCAGCCTCCGGCCCAGGCAGTTTGCTGGTCCATATTCCCCTCCCGATGGCGTTTTCTCCATTCTAGCGGCGCCTCAGGCGGGGCGGCGCAGGCTCCAACGCGTTTTGCGGCGCTGAGCGATAATGGCGGGCTCAAGCCAGCCACATTATCCAGGAGCCTGCTTTGCTTAATTTCGATTTCTACAACCCCACCCAAATCCTGTTCGGCCAAGGCCAGATCGCGGCCATCACGCCGCTGGTGCCGGCCGGCGCGCGCGTGCTGATGCTGTACGGCGGCGGCAGCATCAAGCGCAACGGCGTCTATGAGGAAGTGAAGGCTGCCCTGAGCGGCCACACGGTGATCGAGTTCGCCGGCATCGAGCCGAACCCGCACTACGAAACGCTGATGAAGGCGGTGGAAATCGTGAAGGCGGAGAAGATCGACTTCCTGCTTGCGGTGGGCGGCGGCTCCGTGATCGACGGCACCAAGTTCGTCGCTGCCGCAGCGCTGTTCGGCGACGAAGACCCATGGCTGATCCTGAAAAAAGGCGGCGCCAACATCACCGCCGCCCTGCCCCTGGGCGCCGTGCTGACCCTGCCCGCTACCGGCTCCGAGATGAACCCGGCCAGCGTTGTCACGCGCGCGGCCACGCAGGAAAAGCGCGCCTTCCACAGCCGCCATGTGTTCCCGAAATTCTCCGTGCTGGACCCGAGCAAGACCTTCACGCTGCCGCTGCGCCAGGTGGGCAACGGCGTGGTGGACGCTTACGTGCACGTGATGGAGCAGTACCTGACTTACCCGGCCAACGCGCCGGTGCAGGACCGCTGGGCCGAAGGCCTGCTGCTGACCCTGGTCGAGGAAGGCCCGAAAACGCTGAGCGAGCCGGAAAACCTGGACGTGCGCGCCAACGTGATGTGGAGCGCCACGCTGGCGCTGAACGGCGTGATCGGCGTGGGCGTGCCGCAGGACTGGGCCACCCACCTCATCGGCCACGAGCTGACCGCGCTGTACCAGCTGGACCATGCGCAGACACTGGCCATCGTCCTGCCGGGCATCCTCACCGTGCGCAAGGAAGCCAAGCGCGCCAAGCTGCTGCAGTATGCGGCGCGGGTGTGGGGCATTACCGAGGGTGACGACGACAGCCGCATCGCCGCCGCCATCGAGCGCACGCGCGGCTTCTTCGAGCAGATGGGCGTGCAGACGCGCCTGTCCGGCTATGGTTTGGACGCGTCGGCCATCGAAGCGGTGGTGGCCGCGCTGGAGGCGCACAAGATGGTGAAATTGGGCGAACACCGTGACGTGGATGCCGCAGCCGCCCGCGCAGCGCTGGAGCTCAGCTTGTAAAGCATGTTACACTTGTAATTCGCTAGGGGTCCTGGGAATGCGTTTTCCGGGTGAGAGATACCCTTCGTACCTGATCTGGATAATGCCAGCGAAGGAAAGCGCAAAGTTGTTTCCCCTCCTTTGTTCCCTTCCGTTGGCTCCCTTTGTTTACGAGAGCCCGATATGTCCGCACGTAATTTCGCAGTTAGCACGATCGCCCTGGCGGTCTCCCAAGCCTTTTCCGTTTCCGCCTTCGCCGATGAAGCGCCCGCAGCAGCGGCGGCAGCCGAAGGCACCATGACCGAAGTGGTCGTCATCACCGGCAAGACCGGGGCCAGCCGCGCCTCCGTGGCCGGCTTCACCGACATGCCGCTGCTGCAAACGCCGGCCTCGGTCACGGTGCTGAACCGCGAGAAGATGCAGGAGCTGAACATCCGCTCCACCACCGACGCCGCCAAGTTCGACGCCAGCATCGGCGACGCCTACAACGCCGTCGGTTACGCCGAACAGTTCTCCATCCGTGGCTTCAAGCTCGACAACGGCAGCAGCTACCGCAAGGACGGCCTGGTGATCCCGGGCGACACCCAGATTCCGCTGGAAAACAAAGAAGCCATCGAAGTGCTGAAAGGCCTGGCGGGCTTGCAAGCCGGCCTGGCCACGCCGGGCGGCATCGTCAACTACGTCACCAAGCGTCCGACCGACAAGCCGCTGCGCTCCGTCATCGTGGAAGCGAGCGAGCGCGGCACGCTGCTGGGCGCCGTGGACGTGGGTGGCCGCTTCGAGGACCGCCGCTTCGGCTACCGCGTGAACGTGGCCAGCGAGCGCCTGCGCTCCTACGTCAAGGGCGCCGACGGCCGCCGCAACTTCATCTCCGGCGCGTTCGACTGGCAGATTTCGCCGCAAGCGCTGCTGCAGCTGGACGCGGACTTCCAGAAAAAGGCGCAGGTGTCCGTGCCAGGCTTCCAGCTGATTGGCAACCAGACGCTGCCCAATATCCCGGCCGACACCATGCTGAACGACCAGCCGTGGAGCTATCCGGTCGAGACCGAGAGCAGCAACATCGGCGCGCGCTTCACCTACCAGTTCAGCCAGGACTGGAACGCCACCGTCACCGCCAACAGCCACTCTTTCAAGCGCGACGACTACACTGCCTTCCCTTACGGCTGCGGTGCGGAGAACCTGTACCCGGGCTTCTGCGCCAATGGCGACTACGACGTCTATGACTACATCAGCCTGGGCGAGCGCAAAAAGCCGCAGGCCATGCAAGCCATGGTGCAGGGCAAATTCGCCACCGGCGCCTTCAGCCACGCCGTCACGGCCGGCTACTCGTTCTACAAAAACAGCGAGAAATGGGGCCAGGACCTGTACGAATGGGCCGGCACCAGCAATATCTACCATCCGGTGATCGTCAAGCCGACCGGCTTGAGCAGCGGCCCCGTGTCCGAGCGCCGCAGCGACCGCGAACGCGCCGTGTTCTTCCAGGACGTGGTGGGCCTGACGGAGCAGCTGAAGCTGCACGCCGGCGCGCGCCATACGCAAGTGGAGCGCGACCAGCTGGCGGCCAAGGCCCGCACCGACGAGAGCTTCTGGCTGCCCAACGTGTCGCTGGTGTACGCGCCGCGCGCCAACGTATCGGCCTACGCCAGCTGGGCCGAAGGCCTGGAGCGGGGCGGCATCGCGCCCAAGCGCACCAGCAACGTGGGCGAAGCACTGGCGCCTTCGCTGTCGAAGCAGATCGAACTGGGCGTGAAGGCGGACCTGTACAAGGACCTGAGCCTGGCCATGGCCGTGTTCCAGATCCGCAAAGGCCTCGAATACACCGACACCGCGGGCACCTACGTGCGCAACGGCCGCGCGCAGCATCGCGGCCTGGAACTGTCGGCGCAGGGCCACGTCACGCCCGACCTGATGCTGGCCTTCAGCGCCATGGCGCTGGACACCGAGCAAAGCGGCACCGGCCTGGCCAGCATGGACGGCAAGCGCGTGACCAATGTGCCGAAGTTCAAATCGACGCTGTACGCGGAATACGCGGTGCCGCAAGTGGCAGGCCTGAAGGTCAATGCCAACTGGCAGCACGCGGGCAAGAAAGCCTTCGACCCGGAGAACTCCTTCTTCGTGCCGGGCTATAGCACCTTGAACCTTGGCGCATCCTACGCCACGAAGATCGGCACCGCCGCCGCCACCTTCCGCGCGCAGGTCTACAACGCCACCGACAAATTCTACTGGCGCGACGTGACGCCGGACCTGGGCGGCTACCTGTTCCCGGGCGCCGAGCGCACCGTCAAGCTGTCCGCGCAGCTGGACTTCTAAACTAGAAGATGTACTGCACCCGCAAGGTGAAGCTTTTCGCCGTGCGGGCTGAGTTGCGCCCCACCAGCAGGGCCGCGTCGTATTTGATCTCCTGTCCGGCACCCATGCCCAGGGTGCCGAACAGCGCCGGCCCGAGCCGGTGCGAACGCTGCTTCTCCGGCAGCCAGCCGTTCCACTTCCCCACTTCGCCAAAACCCTGCACACCGGGCTGCAGCCAGCTTTTCCAGCGCTGCTTCACCTGCCACTGGTATACCAGCTGGGTCTGCTCCGCCTGGCCGGTGCGGTAGTCCCGCTGCAGGAAGACGTTGAAGTTGAACTGCGTGCGCCAGACCTCGGTTTGTAGCGCAGGACCGATCTCCACGCTGTAGCTGTGCGGGCTGCTGTCGCCCCTGCCGACCACGGTGTGCAGCGCCAGGTCGAAAGGATACTGGCCCTGCGTCAGCATGTAGTCGTTCTGCCAGTCCACCGAAGCCAGCCTGTCGGTGCGCCCGTGACGGCGTATCCAGACGGCCGTCAGCTCGGTGTACCAGCGCGAAGTAAGGCCGTAGCCGAAGCCCAGTTCGGGGGAGGACGTGCTGGAATGACGCTTGTAGTCGGCGTTCCAGTATTTGAAGTCGAGCGACTTCTGGCCTTCCACGTCGTAGATTGAAACAAGATAGTAACCAGTGGCCGCGCAGGCCGGCAGCGGCAGCGCTGTGCCCAGCGTGGCGGCGAACAGGAATGCGGGGACTGTGCGGGTTCTTCTCATCCTGCTAATGTAGCAGGCCTTCCTAGCACTTGCTCGACTTTCATCAAGCGTTGTTCGGGCGCGCCGCTTACCAGCGTGTATGCAATGCCGCGCGCGGCCAGTTCTTCCAGCAGCAGCGCGCTGACAGGCCCGCTGGCGTCCTCCGGCTCGCGCATCAGGCCATCGGGCACCCAGGGCAGGTCCGGCGCGCACAGCAGGGTGACGTCGTAGCGGTGCGAGGCGGCCAGCGCGGCCAGTTCGGCGTCGATGCCGCCGAAGTAGTGGCGGCTGTAGACCGCCGTCATCAGCGGCGTGGTGTCGCAGAACAGGAAGTGGCGTGCCTGCGGCAAGGCGGCCTCCTCGCGCGCCACCTGGGTGCCGGCGATGTGGATCTGGTCGGACGACACAGGCAGGCGCGCCTCGGTCTCGACGAACTCGCGCAGGTACTCCGGCACCCATACGGTGCGGTAGTGCTGCGCCAGGCGCGCCGCCAGCGTGGTTTTGCCGGACGACGCGGAACCGACGATGGCCACGCGCAGCACCGGCGTCATGCAGCCTCCGTCATTTCAGCACCATCGCTTCGGCCGCCGCACCACCCTCGCCCATGGACTTCTTCCATGCCAGCAGGCCGATGGCGGCCATCACCACGAACATGCCATACAGGAGCGCGGTCAGCATCAGCCCTTTGTGGATATAGAGTCCCACGTAGATCACGTCGACCATGATCCAGACATGCCAGTTCTCCAGCTTTTTGCGCGACAGCAGCACCTGGCCCACCAGGCTGCCGGCAGTGAGGAAGGCGTCGGTCTTCGGCACGTCGGTATCGGTGAAACTGTGCAGGAACCAGGCCAGGACGGCGAAGCCCACGGCCCAGCCGGCGGCGGCCATCCATAGCCCGCGCTGCGTGGTGCGGGTGACGGGCAGGCGCTCGTGCGTGGCGTCGCCGTGCAGCCACTGGTACCAGCCCCAGAACGACACGCTGATGAACACCAGCTGCAGCGCCATGTCGCCGTACAGGCGGGCGCCGTAAAACACCACGCCGTACGTGGCCGAGGACAGGATGGCGAACAGCCAGGCCCAGTGGTTCTGGCGGATGTTGAGCAGCACCGTCATGACCGAAAGCACGAAGGAAACCAGCTCAATTGGCGTGGTGCTTAGTCCGAACAGGGCAAATGATTCATTCATGGCGGGCGATCGAAGGTGAACCGTCGATTATGAAGCAAAAAGGGGCCGGGCTCAATATCGAGCCCGGCCCCTTCCCATGGAAGCTAGCCTATTTATTTTTTAGGATACTTGATGGTCATTTCCTGCAGCAGGTTGTCGGCGTGGTCCACTTCCTTCATCACCCACAGCATGTAGCGGATGTCGAGGTGGATGGCGCGGGTGATGGCGGTGTCGAAGTACCAGTCCTTGGTGATCGATTCATAGGTCGAATCGAAGTTCAGGCCGATCAGTTCGCCGCGCTTGTTCATCACCGCCGATCCGGAGTTGCCGCCGGTGGTGTCGGCGCTGCTCAGGAAGTTCACCGGCACGGTGCCCAGCACCGGATCCTTGAACTGGCCGTAGCGCCTGGCTTTCACCGCGTCGATCAGGTTGCCCGGCGCGATGAACGGGTCTTTGCCGGTGTGCTTCTCGACGATGCCTTCGACCGTGGTGAATGGGCCCTTGGTCAGGCCATCCTTCGGCGAGTACGGCGACACGGTGCCGTAGGTGACGCGCAGCGTGGAGTTGGCGTCGGGGTACACCGGCTTGCCCTGCGACTTCTTCCAAGCGATGACGGCGGCCATGTATTGCGGCACCACGCGTTCCAGGTTGCCGTCCACTTCCATGCGGCGCTCCTCCAGCGACAGGCCGACGGCGTGCAGCTTGACGGCCAGCTTGAGGAAAGCGTCGTCCGACGCGGCGATGGCGGCGGCGTCCTTGTCCATCAGCGCCAGCCGTTCGGCAGTGGCGCCCAGCTTGCTCTGCGCGTACAGCGCAGGCACCTCGGCCACGGATGGCAACAGCGCGTCCAGCCCCTGCGGGTGGGACTTGGCAGCCAGCCTGGCGTAGCGCGCCAGGCCGTCGGCGTAGCGGGCCTGGTCCACCTTCTGCGTAAACGACTGCTCCAGGCGGGTCAGGCGGGCCCTGATCGGGCTGACGTCGCGCTGCTGGTAGCCAGCCTTGCGTTCGGCGTCCGGCTTCTGCTTCTCCAGCGCCAGGCGGTACAGGGTGCGCGCGCTTTTCAGCAGGTCGCTATTGGTGGCCACGCCCCAGGCGAATTCTTCGTCGGCCAGGGCCATGTCGGCGGCAATCGCCGCGTCCAGTTCGGACAGCATGGAAGCCGACACGCCGGGCTGCCTGGCGTACCATGCGCGGAACTCGGCGTCCTGCGCGTCCTTGACGGCAGCCAGGTCCTTGCGCGCGAAGCCGTCCATCAGGCCCAGCGTCTTTTTCATGCGGTTGTTGATGCTCTTGACCACGCTGGCGTAGCGCACTTCGCCGGCCGCGTCGCCCTTGGTGGCGGCGGCGATGGTGTCCAGGTCGGACTGGTATTCGGCCGCCTGCAGCGGATAGGCCGAATCGCGCGCGTTGCGGATTTCAACCGGCAGCTTGTAGCGGCTGGTGCGGCCGGGGTAGCCGGCCAGCAGGATAGGATCGCCGTTTTTCAGGCCCTCGGCGGACACCACCAGGAAGTCCTTCGATTTGTACGGCACATTGTCCGGCGACGGGTCGGCCGGGCGGCCGTCCTTGCCCACGTAGGCGCGCAGGAAGGAGTAGTCGCCGGTGTGGCGCGGCCATTCGTAGTTGTCGATATCGCCACCGTAGTTGCCGATCTTGTCGGACGGCGCGTACACCAGGCGCACGTCGCGGATCTGCATCTGGCGGATGCGGTAGTACTCGGCGCCGCGGTGGAAGCTCGGCACCGAGCAGCGGTACATCTTGTCGGTCTCGCATTCGGCGATCAGGGCCTTGATGCGCTTCTGCGCTTCCTCGTGGCGGGCTTTTCCGCCCAGCTTGTCCAGGCCTTGCAGCACGCGGGCGCTGACGTTTTCCACCTTGTCGGTCACGTAGACCTGCAGGTTCGGGCCGCCAGGCAGCTCGGCGCTGCGGGTCTTGGCCAGGAAACCGTTGGCGATGTAGTTATGCTCCGGCGTGGAGTTGCGCTGAATGGCGCCGTAGGCGCAATGGTGGTTGGTGACCACCAGGCCGTCCGGCGAGACGAAGGAGGCGGAGCAGCCATCGGTCGAGACGATGGCGCTCATCGGGTGCTTGGACAGGTCGGCCAGCTTTTCGGCCGGAATGGCGATGCCGATGCGTTTCAGCTCGGCCTTGAGCTGCGGCAGCTGGTGCGGCTGCCACTGGCCTTCGTCGGCGTGGGCAGGGCTGAAGGCGGCCAGCAAGGCGGCCGGCAGTGCTGAAAAAGCTAGCGATTTGAACAAGATGGTCCCCTAATGTGAAAAGCTGCGGCAGTATAGACCTTGCGCCTGCCGCTGAAAATGCTTTTTAGCTATTGCCAGCCTGACCAACCTGGCCCGGCAAGCGCATGCTCACCCGGCACCCCTGGGCCGCGCCGTAATCGACCTCCAGCACGCCGCCGTGGGCGCGCAGGCGCTCACCAATGGCCAGCATGGCCAGCGCCTGGCGCTGGCGGCGCCCGGCAAGGGCAACCCCGCCACCGGCATCGCTGTCTACGGCAGTGTCGCCGGCGCCGTCGTCGGTCACCAGCAGCACCGCGCCTGAGCGGCCGAGGCGCCGCAGGCTGACCGCCACCGCGCTGGCGCCGCCGTCGCGCTGCACCGATGCCAGCAAGGCCTGCAACTGGCGGAACAGCATCAGCGCGGCACCGCTCTCCAGGCAGTCGAACGCTTGTTCATCCGGTACGTCCAGTGTGCAAACCAGGCCGCTGCGCTTGCGAAAATCGGCCAGCAGCCAGTCCACCGCTGCGTGCAGGCCCAGGTCCAGCACGGCCGGCCGCAGCTGGTTCAGGATGGCGCGCACGCTGCGCAGGGTGGTGTCCACATTCTCCAGTGCGGCGCTGGCGCGCTGGTGCAGCGGCCCGCCATGCCTGCGGGTGCGCTGGTCCAGCAGGGCAGCCTCGATACGCAGCGCCAGCAGGTTCTGCCCCACGTTGTCGTGCATGGCGCGCGCCATGTCCAGCCGCGCCGCTTCCAGCGCATTCGCTTCGTGCTCGGCCAGCAGGCGCAGTTGCGTGTTGTCCAGCGTCAGCGCGGTGGTGCGCTCGGCCACTTGCGCGGCCACCTGGGACGCCATGGCCAGGGCGCCCTGCTGCGCCAGTTGCGCCGCCAGGCGTGCGCCAAGGGGGCCGGCCGCCAGCGGCTCATGGCCGGGAAAGGCCTGCTCCCGATGGCCGGCTGCGCCGCTGTCCGGCTGCGCGGACGGCGCCGCAGCCAGCGGCGCGATGACCAGGCAACACAGGCCGGAGGCCGCATCCAGGCAGGCGTCGATGCGCACCGCGCAGGCGCCGGGGATGCCGGCAAACAGCTGCGTTTCCATGCCGGCCCGGCCGTCGCCGCTGCGCAGGATGGCCGTAAAGGCGCGCCAGCGCGGCTGCTGCTCGGGCGCCAGGTAACGTTCGAAAGGCTGGCCCTGGAGCGCGGCGGCGCTTTGCGCCAGCAGCGCGGCGCCGGCCTGGTTGGCGCACACCAGCAGCCCGCCCTGGTCCAGCGCGTAGGTGCACGCCGGCGACTGCTCGAACAGTTGCTGGTACAGCGCCTGGCCGGTGCGCGCCTGTTCGCTGCGCTGCTGCAGCGCCGACAGCGCCTGCTGCTGCAGTTCCAGCTCGATCTTGCTGAGTTGGAGCGTCTGCCACTGGCGTAGCGCGTCGCTGCGGGGATGGTTGCCCTTGCTCACTGCGCACCTCCGTCGCCGCTTTCCGTCAGGCTCAGCGCGCGCAACTTCGATTCCAGCTGCTTGGCGTCGGTGATGTTGATAAAGGTCAGCACCAGGCCGTCGATCACATTGTCAACCGTGCGGTAAGGCATGATGCGCACCGTGAACCAGCGCCCGTTGCGGGTGGGGATCTGCTTTTCACTGAACACCAGCGTGCGCAGCACTTGCTCGGCGTCCTGTTCCAGTTCCGGGTAAATCAGGTCGCTGGAGATGTCGCTCAGCGGGCGCTGCACGTCGCCGGCGATCAGCTTGTAGACCTGGGCGGCCTGCGTGGTGAAGCGGCGGATGTGCAGCAGGTTGTCGAGGAAGATGGTGGCGATGTCGGTGCTGTTGAGCAGGTTCTTCATGTCGCTGTTGACCAGCGACAGGTCGTCCACCTTCGATTGCAGCTCGGCGTTGACCGTGTAGAGCTCTTCGTTCAGCGACTGCATCTCTTCCTTCGACGTGGTCAGCTCCTCGTTGGTGGACTGCAGTTCCTCGTTGGTCGATTGCAGCTCCTCATTGGCCGAACGCAGCTCTTCGCGCGAGGTTTGCATTTCGTCGCGCACGGCCTGGATTTCCAGGCGCGCCTGGGCCAGTTGCTGCTCCAGCTCGGTCACGCGCGGGTTGGCCGAACGCGCGCGGCGCCCGGCCGGACGCGGCACGCTGAGGAAAGTCAGCAGCACCATGCCTTCCAGCGCATCGCCTTCATGCAACGCTTCGGCGCTCATGTCCACCGCCAGTTCCTGGCCGCTGGCGTTTTTCATCACCAGGCCGCGCAGCACTTGCGGCCCTTCGCTGCCCAGCGCGCGCTGCAGCAGGTCGTCCAGCTGGTAACGCAGGCCGTCGCGCGCCATGGCGTGGATGTTCCAGTTGGCCTTGCCCGCGGCCGGTTCCAGATAGGTGCCGGTGCGGCCGTGGATGTAGAGGATGTCGCCGTCGCGGTTGAGCAGGACGGCCGCCGGCGTGTGCTTTTTCAGCAGCAGCTGCTCGACCTGCGTTTGGAGATTGCCGTTCATCGATACTGACCTGGCTTCGTTGGCAATGGGGGCGGCTGCCGCCATCTTGGTTGGGAAATAGTGTACCAGCCTCTGATCGCCGGCATCGAGCCGCTGGTAGATCCGGCTAACGCCCGGCAGCGGCGCGAACAGCTCGGTAAACTGGCCCGGCGTGTCTGCGCTGCCCAGCAACAGCAGGCCAGCCGGCTTGAGCGCGTAATGGAACAGCGGAATCAGGCGCCGCTGCAGCTTGGGGCTGAAATAGATCAGCAGATTGCGGCAGCTGAGCACGTCGAGCTTGGTGAACGGCGGATCGGAGATGATGTTCTGCTGCGCAAAGATGATCATATTGCGCAGTTCCTTGCGCACCCGGTAGCCGCGCTCCTCGGCAGTGAAGAAGCGCTGCAGGCGTTCCGGCGACACGTCGGCCTCGATGCTGTGCGTGAACAGGCCTTCGCGGGCGCGGTCGATGGCGTCCGGGTCGAGGTCGGTGGCGAAGATCTGCAGGCTGTACTTGGCTTTCGGGCTCACATGCAAGACCGCCTCGCTGAACACCATGGCCAGGGAATACGCCTCCTCGCCGGTGGAGCAGGCCGGCACCCAGGCCTTGAATGCGGCGCCGTCCGGGTGCGCTTCCAGCAGCTGAGGCAAGGCCACGGCCTTGAGCTGCTCCCACACTTTCTGGTCGCGGAAGAAGCTGGTCACGCCGATCAGCATTTCCTTGAACAGCAGTTGCACCTCGCCCGGGTTGTCCTGCAACAGGCGGACGTAGGTTTCCAGCGTGGCACACTGGTGCAGCGCCACGCGGCGCTCGATGCGGCGCATGACGGTGTTCAACTTGTAGCCGGCGAAGTCGTTGCCGGTGCGGGTCAGCAGGAACTGCAGCAGTTCGCTCAGCGCATTGCGGCGCTGAGCGCCTGGCAGTTCGTTCAGCGGCTGCCGGTGGGCCAGGCGGCCGGCAATCAGGGCCGGCATTTCGCCGGCGCGGGCGACGATGTCGGCGCTGCCGGAATCGATGGCGCTTTGCGGCATGGCGGTGAAGCGCGCCGAGGCAGGCTGCTGGGCCAGCGTCAGGCCGCCGCGCTCCTGGATGGCGCGCAGGCCGGCGCTGCCGTCGCTGCCCATGCCGGACAACACCACGCCGGCCGCCAGCGGACCGCATTCGGCCGCCAGGTCGTTTAGAAAATGGTCGATCGACAAGGTCTGGGCGCGGGTGTGCGGGCGGCGCGTCAGGCGCAGCGCACCGCGCGCGTAGCCCAGGTCGCGATTGGGCGGAATCACGTAGACGTTGCCCGCCTCGACCACCATGCCGTCGGCCGCTTCTTGCACCGGCATGGCGGTCACGCGCTGCAGCAGTTCCGGCAGCATGCCGATGTGCTGCGGATCCAGGTGCTGCACCACCACGTAGGCCAGCGGGCTGTTCGGCGGCACCGCCGCCAACAGCTCGCAGATCGGTTCCAGCCCGCCGGCGGACGCGCCTATGCCCACCACGGGAATGAGGGGTCTGGATGCCGGCAAGGACTCGGCGGTATCGCTTTGATTCATTGGTGCTGGGCTTAGAAAAGGCGCTAGCCTGGATTGTCGATTATACAAAGCGCCTTGCCTGAAAGCCAGCGCCCGCTATCGGGCGCACCTGCCTTTCGCGACAGCTAGCGGTCTGCATGCCAGCCGCCGCCCAGCGACTGGATCAGCGCCACGGCCGTGGTCTGGCGGTCGGCCTGGGCCTGCAGCAGGGCGCGGCGGGCGTTCAGGGCCGTTACCTGGGCTTGCACCACGTCGGTGTAGGCGACCTGGCCGGCGCGGTAGCGGTTCAGCATCTGCTGCTCCACCTGGTCGGCGGCGGCGGCGGCCGTGCGGCGGTGCGCCTGCTGCTGCTCCAGGGCGCGGCTGGCGGCCAGCTGGTCTTCCACATCGGCGAAGGCGGCCAGCACGGTCTGGCGGTAGCGGGCGATGGCCGCGTCGCGCGCGGCTTCGGCGCCGGCCACGCGCGCCTTGGTGGCGCCGGCGTCGAAGAGGGTCTGTGCGGCGGACAGGCCGAGCGCCCACAGGCTGTTCGACGCATTGAACAGGCCGGAGGCGGCGCTGGCGCCAAAGCCATAGGAGGCGCTCAGGTTCAGGTTGGGGAAATAGGCGGCGCGGGCGATGCCGATCTGCTCGTTGGCGGCGGCCACGCGGCGCTCGGCTGCGGCGATGTCCGGGCGGCGCTGCAGCAGCGCGGAGGGCACCACGGCCGGCACCGCCGGCACCACCGCCCCGCCCCACGCAGCCGGCTCGGCGCCGGCCGGCGAAGCGTAGACCAGCGGCGGCGCCATGACGATGCGCCCCGAGCCGTCAAGCTGCGGCGGCGCGCCTGCGGCCGGGCCGGCGGCGGCAGGACCGCCGGCCATGGCGGGCATGGCGCCGGGCTGCGAGGCGGCAAGCGATGGCAGTGCGAGGGCGGCGGCTTGGGGCAGCGGGGCCAGCGTGAACTCGGCCGGGGCTTTGCCCAGCAGGACGGCGATGGCGTGTTCGAGCTGGGCGCGCTGGCGCGTGACGCTGATCAGGTCTATGCGGGCGTTGGCAAGCTGGGTTTCAGCCTGCAGCACGTCGGACTTGGCGGCAATGGCCGCGCTGAAGCGGTTTTGCGTGATCTGCAGCACACGCTCGTAGCCTTGCACGGTGGCGTCCAGCAGCGCTTTCTGGGCGTCGGCCTGGCGCAGCGCGAAATAATTGGCGGCCAGTTCGCCCTGCGCGGACAGGCGCGCTGCGGCCAGGTCGGCGGCGCTGGCGGCGGCACTGGCGCTGGCGGCAGTGCTGGCGGCGCCGAGGCGGCCCCATATGTCCGGCTCCCAGCTGCCGCCCAGGTTCACGCGGTAGGCGCTGGCGGTGCGCGTGGCGCCGCCCCCGCCGCTGCGGTTGGCACTGCCGCTCAGGTCCACCGCCGGAAAGAGCTGGGCGCGCTGCTCGGCCACCAGGGCGCGCGCCTGCGCATAGGACGCGGCGGCGGCGGCCACGTTCTGGTTGGACACCTCGATGGACGCGGCCAGTTCGTTCAGCACCGGGTCGCCGAACAGCGTCCACCACGGGCCGCGCTCGAGCATGTCGGCCGGCGCGGCGGGCGCCCAGCCTTCGGCCTCCTTGAAGGCGGCAGTTTGCGGCGTGGCAGGGACTTCGTATTTCGGCCCGACGGCGCAACCAGCCAGGGATAATGCCGCCAGCAGGGCCAACGAAACGGGAGTGAAGGGGGGCTTGTTCATGGCGTGCTCGGTCCGGCAGTTGCCTGCCTGCTCAATTGGATTTCGGACTCGCTGCGGCTGCGCAGCCTGTCCATCAGGATGTAGACCACCGGCGTGGTCAGCAAGGTCAGCAGCTGGCTGGCGATCAGGCCGCCGATGATGGCAATGCCCAGCGGCTGGCGCAGCTCGGAGCCTTCGCCGAAGCCTATCGCCAGCGGCAAGGCGCCCAGCGCGGCGGCCAGCGTGGTCATCAGGATGGGCCGGAAGCGCAACAGGCAGGCTTCGCGCACCGCCTCCACCGCCGTCAGGCCGCGCGCGCGCTCGGCTTCCAGCGCAAAGTCGATAATGAGGATGGCGTTCTTCTTGACAATGCCGATCAGCAGGAACACGCCGATCAGCGCAATGATGGAAAACTCCATCTTGAACAGCAGCAGCGCCAGCACCGCCCCCACGCCCGCCGACGGCAAGGTGGACAGCACCGTCACCGGGTGCACCAGGCTTTCGTACAGGATGCCCAGCACGATGTAGATCACCACGATGGCCGCCAGGATCAGCAAGGGCTGCTGCTTGTTGCTGTCGTCGGCCGCCTTGGCCGTGCCCTGGAAGCTGCCGCGCACATTGTTGGGCATGCCGATGTCGGCCTCGGCCTGCTTGACGGCGGCCTGGCCGTCGCTCAGGCTGAACCCTTCGGCCAGGTTGAACGAGACTGTGGTGGCCAGTTCGCCGTCCTGGTGGTTGACCGAGGTGGGCGTGGCGCTTTCAGCAAAGCTGGCGATGGCCGGCAGCGGCACCATGGCCGCCGGCGCCACGCTCAGCGCCGCGCCGGTGGACGCGTCGCGCGCGGCGGCCACGTTGTTGGAACCGCCGCCCGCGCCCCTGGCGGACACGTACACGTCCTTCAACGCCTCCGGGCTCTTGGCGTACTCGGGCGCCACTTCCATCACCACCTTGTACTGGTTCAGCTCATCGTAGATGGTGGCCACCTGGCGCTGGCCGAAGGCGTTGTAGAGCGCATTGTCGACGTCGCGCACGCCAATGCCCATGCGGGTGATGGTGTCCTTGTCGATGGTGACGAAGGTTTCCACGCCGTTTTCGGCCTGGTC
The DNA here is from genome assembly GCF_059704565.1 of Massilia sp. NBRC 108631. NCBI lineage: Bacteria > Pseudomonadati > Pseudomonadota > Betaproteobacteria > Burkholderiales > Oxalobacteraceae > Massilia > Massilia sp. NBRC 108631. Next base: position 12,711 of record NZ_BAAKJE010000142.1, on the reverse strand, counting down.
GGTGTCCACGTCGATCAGCTCCGGCTGCTGCTTCATCGAATCGGCCAGTTTGCCGGCCCAGGCCTTCAGATCGGCCCGGTTGTCGCTCTTCAGCGTGTACTGGTAGGTGGAATTGCTGGAGCGTCCGCCCATGCGCAGGTCCTGCACCGTGTTCAGGAACAGCGACACGCCGGTAACCTGCGCCAGCTGCGGACGCAGGCGCGCGATCACGGCCTGGCCGGACTCGGTGCGCTCGGAGGCAGGCTTGAGATTGATGAACATGAACCCGCCGCCGGCGCGCGAGCCGCCGGTAAAGCCCACCACGGTGGCCACCGCCGGGTCGCGCTTGATGATGTTGACCAGCTGGCGCAGCTTGCCCTGCATGGCCTGGAAGGAGATGCTCTGGTCGGCGCGCATGCCGCCGTTGATCTGCCCCGTGTCCTGCTGCGGGAAGAAGCCCTTTGGCGCCGCCGCAAACAGGTACACGTTCAGGCCAACCACGAACACCAGGATGGCCATCACCAGCCACACGCTGTGCAGCGCCCAATCCAGCGCATGCTCGTACACCCGCAGCACGGCCTGGAAGCCGCGCTCGAACAGGCGCGCCACCCTGCCCTCGGGCTTGCCGTCGTGCCCGGGTTTCAGCAGCCAGGCGCACATCATGGGCGTGGTGGTGAGCGAGATCACCAGCGAAATCATGACCGCCACCGACAGCGTGACGGCGAACTCGCGGAACAGCCGCCCCACCTGGCCGCCCATGAACAGCAGCGGGATGAACACGGCCACCAGCGACAGGGATATCGACAGCACCGTGAAGCCCACTTCGCGCGCGCCCAGCAGCGCCGCCTTGAAGCGGTCCATGCCGGCCTCGATGTGGCGCGCCGTGTTTTCCAGCACCACGATGGCGTCATCGACCACGAAGCCGGTGGCCACGGTGAGCGCCATCAGGCTCAGGTTGTTCAGGCTGAAGCCCAGCAGATACATGACGCCAAAGGTGCCCAGCAGCGACACCACAGTGGCCACCGCCGGGATGATGGTGGCGCGCGCGCTGCGCAGGAAGGCGCTCACCACCAGCACCACCAGCACGATGGAGATGACCAGCGTCAGTTCGATTTCATGCAGCGAGGAGCGGATCGAGTTGGTGCTGTCGGACGCCACTTCCAGCTTCACGTCCGGAGGCAATTGCGCCTGCAGCTGCGGGATCAGCGCGCGCACGCCGTCCACGGTTTCAATCACGTTGGCGCCAGGCTGGCGCGTGATCAGCACGATCACCGCCGGCTCGCCGTTGAACAGGCCGAGCGTGTTCTTGTTCTCGGCCCCATCCTCCACGGTGGCGATGTCGCGCAGGCGGATGGCGGCGCCGTCGCGCCAGGCCACCACCAGGTCGCGGTAGTCCGCCGCACTGGGGCGTGTCGGAGGGTTGCCGGCGCCCGCACCGGCAGCGGCGCCCGGCACCACGCCGCTCACGCGCGCCGGCGCGGAATAGATCTGCAGGCGGCGCTCGTCGCCTTCCAGCGCGCCCTTCGGGCGGTTGGCGTTGGACGCCTGGATGGCGGCGCGCACGTCCTCCATCGAGACGCCATAGCGGTTCACCGCGTACGGCAGCAATTCCACGCGCACTGCCGGCAACGAGCCGCCGCCGATTTCCACGTCGCCCACGCCCTTCACCTGCGCCAGCTTCTGCTGCACGATGTTGGAGACGGCCTCATAGATCTGGCCCGGCTTGCGGGTGGGCGAGGTCAGCGCCAGGATGATGACCGGCGCGTCGGACGGGTTGGCCTTGCGGTAGGTCGGATTGTTTTTCAGCGTGGCCGGCAGGTCGGCGCGCGAGGCGTTGATGGCCGCCTGCACTTCACGCGCGGCGGCATCGATCTTGCGGTTCAGGTCGAACTGCAGGCTGATGCGGGTGGAGCCGCTGCCGGACGACGAAGTCATTTCGTTCACGCCCGCGATCACGCCCAGCCGCCGTTCCAGCGGCGTGGCCACGCTGGAGGCCATGGTGTCAGGACTCGCTCCGGGCAGGCTGGCGCTGACCGAGATCGACGGATAGTCGACCTGCGGCAGCGGCGACACCGGCAGCACGAAGAAGGCGCCGATGCCCGCCAGCGCCATCCCGATGGTCAGCAGCACCGTGGCAATGGGGCGCCGGACGAAGGGTTCGGACAGGTTCACGGCTGCGCCCCCGGCGGCACGGCACGCGGCGGCGCATTGCCTGCGCCAGCGCCCTGCCCGCCGCCTGTGCCTGTCCTGCCGCGCCAGCGCTGCGCCAGGCGGTCGAAGCCCAGGTAGATCACCGGCGTGGTGTACAAGGTCAGCACCTGGCTGACGATCAGGCCACCGAAGATGGACAGGCCCAGCGGGCGGCGCAGCTCGGCGCCTTCGCCGAAGCCCAGCATCAGCGGCACGGCGGCGAACAGCGCGGCCAGGGTGGTCATCAGGATGGGGCGGAAGCGCAGCAGCGCGGCCTGGTGGATGGCTTCCTGCGGCGATTTGCCTGGGTTGACGCCGTCGCCCCGCTCGGCCTCGATGGCGAAGTCGATCATCATGATGGCGTTCTTCTTGACGATGCCGATCAGCAGGATGATGCCGATGATGCCGATCACGCCCAGGTCCTGGCCGCTCACCATCAGCGCCAGCAAGGCGCCCACGCCGGCCGACGGCAAGGTGGACAGGATGGTCAGCGGATGGATGTAGCTCTCGTACAGCACGCCCAGCACAATGTAGACGCAGATCACGGCCGCCAGGATCAGCCACAGCTGGTTCGACAGCGAGGCCTGGTAGGCGCCCGCCGCGCCCAGGAAGGTCATGGTGACCGACGGCGGCAGCTTGATCTCCTCGGCCGCCGCACGCACCGCTTCCACCGAACGTCCCAGCGACACCCCGGGCGCGGTATCGAAACCCAGGGTGGTGGCCGGGTACTGCGCCACGTGGGTAATCTGCAGCGGCGCCGGCTTTTCCGTGATGGTGGCCACCGCCGACAGCGGCGTGGGCTTGCCGGAGCCGGTCTTCAGGTGCAGGTTGCCCAGCGACTCGGCCGTGGTCAGGGTGCCCGGCTGCGCCTCCAGGATCACGCGGTACTGGTTGGTCTCGGTGAAAATGGTGGAGACGATGCGCTGGCCGAAGGCGCTGTAGAGCGCGTCGTCAATGGCGGCGGCGGTGATGGACAGGCGCGAGGCGCTGTCGCGGTCGATGGTCACTTGCGCCGCCACGCCGGTGGCGCCGGCGTCCGACACCACGTTGCGCAGCTGCTCGTGCTGCTGCATCTGTGCGGCCAGCTTGCCGGCCCACTCGGTGACGGTGGCCGTGTCGGCGCCTTCCAGCGACACGCGGTACTGCGTCGGACCGGATTCGGCGTCGATGGTCAGGTCCTGCGTGGGCTGCAGATAGACGGTGACGCCGGCCACGGCCGCCACGCGCTTGCGCAGGCGCTCCATGATCTCGTTCTGGTGGCCGCGCTTGTCCTTCAGGTTGATCAGCATGCGGCCGGTGTGCAGCATGGTGTTGTTGGCCGCGTCCACGCCCACCACGGAACTGAGGGTGGCCACGTCCGGATCTTCCATGATGGCCCGGGCGGCGGCCTGCTGCAGCTCGGCCATGCGGCTGTAGGACACCGCTTGCGCGGTCTCGATGCGGGCCTGCAGCTGGCCGGTGTCCTGGGTCGGGAACAATCCTTTGGGGATGAAGATGTAGAGCACCACCGTCAACAGCAGCGTACCCAGCGCCACCAGCAGGGTCAGGCCCTGGCGGCGCAGCACCCATTGCAGCGAGTTGTCGTAGCGGGCGATCACCTTGTCGAAGAAGCGCTGCACGCGGCCGCCGAAGGAATCCGGCGCGTCGTCCCGGTGGCTGGTGAGCCAGCGCGCCGACATCATCGGCACCAGGGTCAGCGACACCACGCCTGAAATCAGGATGGTGATGGCCAGCGTGACGGCGAATTCGCGGAACAGCCGGCCCACCACGTCGCCCATGAACAGCAGCGGGATCAGCACCGCGATCAGCGACACCGTCAGCGAGATGATGGTAAAGCCGATCTGGGTGGCGCCCTTGATGGCGGCGGCCATCGGCGTTTCGCCTTCCTCGATGTAGCGCGCAATGTTCTCGATCATGACGATGGCGTCGTCCACCACGAAGCCGGTGGCGATGGTGAGCGACATCAGGCTCAGGTTGTTCAGGCTGTAACCCAGCAAATACATCACGCCGAAGGTGCCGATCAGCGAGATCGGCACGGCCAGGCTGGCGATGACGGTGGCGCGCACGCTGTGCAGGAAGAAGAAGATCACCAGCACCACCAGCAGCACCGCCAGCACCAGTTCGAACTCAACGTGCTTGACGGAGGCGCGGATGCCGGTGGTGCGGTCGCTCAGCACTTCCACTTTCAGCGCGCCGGGCAGGCCGGCCTGCAGCTCCGGCAGGCGTTCCTTGATGGCGTCCACGGTGGCGATGACGTTGGCGCCGGGCTGGCGCTGCACGTTCAGGATGATGGCGGGGGTCAGCGCCCCGGTGTGGCCGGACCAGGCGCCCAGTTTGACGTTTTCCGCGCTGTCGACCACGCGCGCCACTTCGGACAGGCGCACCGGCGCCTCGTTGCGGTAGGCCACGATCAGGTTCTTGTAGTCCTCGGCCGTCACCAGCTGGTCGTTGGCGTTGATGGTGAACGAGCGCGTGGGGCCGTCGAAGCTGCCCTTGGCGCTGTTGGCGTTGGAGGACGTGATGGCGGTGCGCAGCGTGTCCAGCCCGAGGCCGTAGGACGCCAGCGCCTGGGTGTCGGCCTGGATCCGCACGGCCGGGCGCTGGCCGCCGCTCAGCGACACCAGGCCGACCCCGGAGACCTGGCTGATCTTCAGCGCCAAACGGGTGTTGACGATGTTCTGCACTTCCGTCAGCGGCATGGTGTCGGCGGTGATGGCCAGCGTCAGCACGGGGGCGTCGGCCGGGTTCACCTTGGCGTACACCGGCGGCGCCGGCAGGTCGGTGGGCAGCAGCGAGCCGCCGGCGTTGATGGCGGCCTGCACTTCCTGCTCGGCCACGTCCAGCGTCTGGCCCAGGCCGAACTGCAGCGTGATGATGGAGACGCCGGCGGCGCTGGTGGAGCTCATGCGCTGCAGGCCGGACATCTGGCCGAACTGGCGCTCCAGCGGCGCGGTGACGGTCTGGCCCATCACTTCCGGGCTGGCGCCGGGGTACAGCGTCTGCACCTGGATGGTGGGGAAATCGACTTGCGGCAGCGCCGACAGCGGCAGGAACTTGAAGCCGACCAGGCCCGCCAGCACGATGGCCAGCATCAGCAGCGACGTCGCCACCGGCCGCTGGATGAAGGGGCGCGACGGGCTCATGGCGTCGGCTTCGGCGTTGCGGACGGCGCCGCCGGCGCCGGCGTACCGCCGGGGGCGGACCAGTCGCGGCGGCGGTGTTCGCCATGCGGCGCGCCGGCGCCGGCAGGCGCTGCCCCCTCGGCGCCGGCCGGTGCAGGCGCAGCGCCGCCCTGCCCTTCACGCCTGCCGCGCCGGCCGCCGCCTGCGCCCGCGCCCGGCTTGTCGCCCGGCAGCGTGACCTTGGCGCCGTCCTTCAGGCGGTCCGCGCCTTCGGTAATGACCTGCTCGCCCGCCTTCAGGCCGCTGCGGATCTCCACCTTGTCCACCGTGGCCTGCCCGCGCGTGACGGGACGCGTGCTGACCGTCTTGTCGCCGTTCAGCACATAGACGAAATCGCCCTTGCTGCCATGGCGCAGCGCCGTCACCGGCACCATCACGGCATCCTTGATGGTGCGCAGCTCCAGCCGCACGTTGACGAACTGGCTGGGGAACAGCGTGTTCCTGGCGTTGGCGAAGCGTGCCTTGGCCTTGATGGTGCCGGTCTGCGTGTCGACCTGGTTGTCCAGCGCATAGAAGCGGCCGTCGTCCAGCGTCACGGCGCGGGTGCGGTCCAGCGCCAGCGCCGGCAGCGGCGCGCCGGCGCTCACGCCCTCCATCACCATCGGCCCCTGGTCCTGCGGCACCGAGAATTCCACGTCGATCGGCGAGAGCTGCGTGATGACGGCGATGCCGGCCGCGTCGCCCGAGCTGACCAGGTTGCCGATATCGACCACCCGCAGGCCGACCCGCCCGCTGATCGGCGCCACCACCTTGGTGTAGCCCAGGTTCAGGCGCGCCACGCCCTCGTTGGCGCGGTCGGTCATGACGGTGCCCTCCAGCTGCTTGACTTGCGCGGCCTGGGTATCGACGTCCTGGCGCGCGATCGAGTCCTGCGCCAGCAAGGTGCGGTAGCGCTCCAGCGTCAGCCTGGCGTTTTCCAGCTGGGCCTCGTCGCGCTGGCGCTGGCCGCTGGCCTGCATCAGCGCCAGTTCGAACTGGCGCGGGTCGATCTGGGCCAGCACCTGGCCGGCCTTGACCATCTGCCCCTCCTTGAACAGCACCTTCTGCAGGATGCCGGATACCTGCGGCCGCACCGTGGTGGTGGCCGCCGCCGTGACGGTGCCCAGGGCATCCAGCACCACCGGGATGTCGGCCTTGTCGGCGGTGGCCACGCCCACCGTGGTAGCCGCGCCGCCGCGCCGCCCGCCCCCGCCGCCGGGACCGCCCGGGCCGCCCGGACCTCCGGGGCCGCCCTGGGCGCCCGCTTGCGCGCCCTGGCCGGCGGCCGGGTGGGTCAGATGCCAGGCCAGGCCGCCCAGGCCGGCCATGGCGGCAAGCGCCAGCAGGCCGCCGATAATTTGCGCGCGCCGGCTGCGCCTGGGCGTGGCGGGAAGGGTCTTCGAGGGTGGTGTGGGTGGTGTGGGCGAGGTCATCGCTATTGTCCTTGTTCTTAGGCGTGGCGCGCCCAGTACGCGCCGGGAGATGAACCGACTCTAGCACAATGGAATTTCGGCTACGTGTCGGTTTGAAACAATTACGCCCCCCGCCGCAGGCAGTTTCCATCATGCAAGCCAGAGTGCCTGCAACGGCGGGGCGGCGGCCTGTTACATCGGGTAGCTGCCCGATACAAAGCTGCTACAAATTTGTGGTGACCGGCGGCGGCCATGCTCCGTAAAATGGGGCATGAGCGAACATATCCTGATTATCGAGGACGATCCGCGCCTGAGCGAGATGCTGTCCGAATACCTGACCACGGCCAAATTCGAGGTCACCGCCCACACCCGCGCCAAGCCGGCGCTGGCCTGGCTGGCGGCCAACCATGCCGACGCCGTGATCCTGGACCTGATGTTGCCCGACATGGACGGCATGGAAGTGTGCCGCACGCTGCGCGCCTCCTCCAACATTCCGGTGGTGATGCTGACCGCGCGCGGCGACGCCATCGACCGCATCATCGGCCTGGAGCTGGGCGCCGACGACTACCTGCCCAAGCCCTTCGAGCCGCGCGAGCTGCTGGCGCGCCTGCGCGCGGTGCTGCGCAGGGGCGGCGAGGCGCAGCGCGCGGCCAACGAGGTGCTGCGCTTCGGGCGCCTGGAAATCGAGCCGGGCGCTTACGGCGCGCGGCTGGACGGCAAGGCCTGCGAGCTGACCGCGTGCCAGTTCGACGTGCTGCTGATGCTGGCGCGCAACGCCGGCCGGGTGCTGTCGCGCGAGGCGCTGATGGAGGCCACCAGCAGCGGCCAGGCCGAGGCGTTCGACCGCTCGATCGACGTGCACATGTCGCGCATCCGCGCCGCCGTGGAGGACGATCCCAAGCATCCGCGCCGCATCATCACGGTGCGCGGGGCGGGCTATCTGTTCGCCAAGGACCAGGACTGATGCCGCGTCTGTATTTCCGCTTCTACGCCGCGCTGCTGGCCAGCCTGGCGCTGCTGACCCTGGCCGTGGTGCTGCTGTGGCAATGGGCCGGCGCGCCGGTCGAGCTGTCCGACCGCACCCTGGGCACGCTGCTGCGCAACGCGCTGCCCCCTGCCGAAGCGCCGCCCGAACAGCAACAGGCAGCGCTGGAGCGCATGACGCGCGGCCTGCGCGCCGACATCACGCTGTTCAGCAAGGACTGGCAGCGGCTGGCCTACGTGGGCGAACCGCTGGAACGCCCGGACCGGCGCATGCTGCGCCAGCAGCGCATGGAACGCATGGAGCGCATGGAGGCCCGCCAGCACGGTGAGGACGGCCAGCGCGGCGCGGACAGCAGGCGCAATGAGCACGGCAATGCTGGCGACCGCCGCGGCGGCGCCGCACACGAGGCAGAGGCGGCCCAGCGCGCCGGCCCGCTGGACCAGGCCCGCCGCTGGGCGCGCGGCGACGAGGACATTGACCGTCCGCTGCGCCAGCGCCGCTTCCAGATGCACCTGGACGACGGCCGCCACATCGTCTCCAATACGCCGCTGCGCCAGGCGCCGTCGCGCATGCGGCTACACACCATCCTGATCGGCCTGGCCATCATCATCGCCATCGCCGCCTACCCAGTGGTGCGGCGCGTGACGCGGCGCCTGGAACATTTGCAGAAAGGGGTGGAATCGCTGGGCGCGGGCAACCTGTCGGCGCGGGTGGAGGTCAAGGGCAGCGACGAGGTGGCCGCGCTGGCGGCCAGTTTCAACCGCTCGGCCGACCAGATCGAAGCGCTGGTGGGCGCGCACAAGACCATGCTGGCCAACGCCTCGCACGAACTGCGCACGCCGCTGGCGCGCATCCGCCTGGCGCTGGAACTGAGCAAGGACAGCGTGGAACCGAAGCGGCGCGCCGGGCTGGAGCAGGACATCGCGGAACTGGACCAGCTGATCGACGAGATCCTGCTGGCCAGCCGCCTGGATGCGGTGGGCGAGCGCACCGAGAACGAGGAGCTGGACTTGCTGCCGCTGGCCGCCGAGGAATGCTCGCGCTACGACGAGGCAGACCTGGACGGTGAATCGCTGATCGTGCGCGGCGATGCGCGCCTGCTGCGCCGCATGCTGCGCAACCTGCTCGACAACGCGCGCCGCCACGGCGTGCCGCCCACCACGGTCAAGCTGCGCCGCAGCGGCGCCGGCAAGGACGTGTGCGCCGAAATCGTGGTGCAGGACGCCGGCCCCGGCATTCAGCAAAGCGAGTACGACAAGGTATTCGAACCCTTCTACCGCAGCAGCAACGCGCGCGACAGCGTGGGTTCCGGGCTCGGTTTGGCGCTGGTAAGGCAGATCGCCCGACGCCATGGCGGCGAGGCGCGCTGCGCCAAGCTGCATACGGGCCGCAGCGCCTTCGTGATCACCTTGCCGCTGGCGCAGCCGGCTTAGCGCCAGCCACGCTGCTGAGCTGCCTTCTCCGCCTGCGCGTCCAGGGCGGGGCCGGCGATGCGGGCATCGATGGCCTCCAGCACGGCGGGGGGCATGGCGCTGCCGGCCTGGCGGTAGTCGCCGCTGGCGCCCTGCTCCGCTTCGGCCAACACGGCCAGCTTCCATTGGTCGCCGCTGCGGCAGGCCAGGCCGGCCGCACTGCCGGCGATGAAGCTGCGGCACAGCGCGCCGTCCGTGGCAGCGAACGTCACGCCGATCCTGATGGCGCCGCCATCCGCACCCGGCGCGCCGTTGCCGGCCGCTTGCGCACCCACACCAGCGGCAGCAGCTGCGGCCTGCCCTGCTCCGGTGCTGGCCAACTGATTGGACAACGCTGCAGCCAGGCGGCCATGCGCGACCGCCGCCCCGTCGGCGTCCTGCGCGACAAGCAGCCTTGCCGCGGCACTGGCGCCAGCACCCGAGCCGCCGCCGAGCACCAAGCTCCCCACCAGCACGCCCACCGACAAGGAAGCGGCAATCGCGCCCCACTCCTGCCATGCCCAGCGCCGCTGCGGCTGGCTGCGGGCTGCGCGCGCAGCCCCCAGGTCGCTCACCTTGTCCGGCATGGCAGTGGCCAGCAGCGCCGGTGGCAGCGGCTCGTCGGCAATCGGCGCGAACGCGGCGAACACGTCCGAGCGCATGGCCTGATGCTGCGCCACGCGCGCGGCCAGCGCCGGATCGCCGCGCATGGCGCGCTCGACCTCGGTGCGCGCCGGCTCGTCCAGCTCGCCGTCCGCATAGGCCATCAGGGTCTCGTCGCTAAAGCTCATCTTGCAGTCCTCGCAGTATCGGATAACAGGTCTTGCAGCGCGGCGCGGGCGCGCGCCAGGCGGCTGGTCAAGGTGCCCATCGGGATGTCCAGCACCTCGGCAGCCTCCTTGTACGGCAGGCCGTCGACCAGCACCAGCGCCACCACGATGCGGTGCTCGTCGGACAGCAGGCTGACCGCTTTCTGGATCGCCATGCGCTGCTGCTGCGCCGCCGCGCCCTCGTCGCCCACATGCTCTCCCGCCTCTTCGGGCGCGAACAGCCGGTCGCGCCGCATGCGCGAGTGCATCTCGTCTATCCAGGCATTCTTCATGATCCTGAATATCCAGCTGTCGAGCCGCGTGCCGGCCTCCCACTGGGCGCTACGGTTCAGCGCGCGCTCGACGGCAATCTGCACGAGGTCGTCCGCATCCTCCCGGTGGTGGGTGATGGTGCGGGCAAAGCGCCGCAGGCGCGGCAGCAAGGCGGCGATGTCGCTGTTTATCGATGGCATGGATAACAGGTAAACGATGCGGCGAGGGATTTTAATCCCTGCCCCGTTCGTTTAACCAAAAGAAAGTGCGATTTCCTATACTATCATCCGACTATCATGCGTATCCGAACCCTGACTATCGTGCTGGCCTGCACGCTAAGCGCCAGCGCAGCCAACGCCCAATTGCGCTTGCCGCAATTGCAACTCCCACAGTTGCCACAGCTACAAGACCCAGTCGGCGCCGCCCAGTTGCGCGCCTCCAGCCGCAACCTGCTGGACCGCACCGTCCCCGCAGACCTGCGCACCCTGCGTCTGGAGCGCGTCACCGGTCTGTTGCAGCGGCACCGCGCCGTGCTGGAGGCGGATCCGCGCGGGGAACCGGTTGTGCGGGGCGAAATCCTGGCCTGGTCGCCCAGTGCGCAGGGACTGGCGGCGACACAGGCGGCCGGGCTGGCCGTGCATAGCGGGCAGGTGCTGGACGGCGGCGAGCGCATGGTCGTGCTGCGCGTGCCCGATGGGACGAGCACGGCCGCCGCGCTGGAACAATTGCGCGCGCTCGATCCTGAAGGCGCCTACGATTTCAACCATGTATACACCGGCAGCGGCACGGAAATGGGCGCGGACGCGGCGCAGGTTGGCGGTCAAGGCGGGCAAGCGCGCGGCCAGCGGTCGGCTGAAGCGGGTGCGGGTGCGGGTGCGGGTGCGGGTGCGGGTGCGGGTGCGGGTGCGGGTGCGGGTGCGGGTGCGGGTGCGGGTGCGGGTGCGAGGGTGGGCCTGGTGGACGGTGGCATCGACCGCGGCCATGATGTGTTCCGCGACGCGTCGATTATCCGCTGGGGCTGCGACGGCGCAGCCCGTCCGAGCGCGCACGGTACGGCGGTGGCGGCGCTGATGGTGGGACAGTCCGCCCGCTTCAAAGGCGTGGCGCCGCACGCTGCTTTGTATGCGGCGGATATCTACTGCGACAGCGCCACCGGCGGCTCGGCCGCGCGCGTGGCCGCAGCCCTGGGCTGGATGGCGCACCAACAGGTGGCGGTGGTGAACCTGAGCCTGGTCGGCCCGCCCAACCAGATACTGGAGCGCGTGGTGGCCGGCATGGTCAGGCGCGGGCACCTGCTGGTGGCTGCGGTGGGCAACGACGGGCCAGCCGCGCCGCCACTGTATCCGGCCAGCTATCCCGGCGTGGTGGGCGTAAGCGGCGTAGACAAGCGCGGCCGCCCGCTCCCCGAGGCCGCGCGCGGGCCGCAGGTCATGTTCGCGGCGCCGGGTAGCCAGATGGTGAGCGCGGCCATGGGCCGGCCGCCATATCGCGTGGTGCGCGGAACGTCATTCGCTGCGCCCATCGTGGCCACGCTGCTGGCGGACGCCCTGCCCCGGCCCGCGCCGGCCGCCGCCCGCGAGGCGCTCGCGGGGCTGGCCAAGCAGGCGGCCGGCGTGGCGGCCGGCACGCAGAGCAACGAGACCGGCTACGGCGTGCTGGGCGCCGCGTTCCGCACCGATCCGTCGGCATTCCAATAAATTCTGAAAAAATTTGCGCAGCGATGGATTAAATGGCTGAGCAGGGACGTTTTCCTTTCAACGGCGGCAGACAACCTGCGGTCAACGACAAGGAGAACATCATGAAAAACCATACCATCGCCAAACAACTGATTCTCGCGCTGTCCATCGGCCTGGCTTGCTCGGCGCAGGCGCAATTGCTGGGACGCGGAGGCTCCGTGGGCGGCATGATAGGCGGCGCGGGCAGTTTCGGCGGGCAACTGGGCGGCATGAGTGGCATGGGAGGCACGGGTGCGGCCGGCAAGCGCGCCACCGTGCTCAATGCGCCCCGCTCGGTCACCGGCGCTATCGATGCCGGCCGCGCGGACGGCGCGGCAAGCGGCAATGCGGCCGGCAGCGGTTCGGGCAGCCTGGCCGCCAAGCTGGCGGACGCGCAGCCGGCGGCCCCCACCGACAGCACGGCTGCAGGCCAGAAACCGGGCTTTTTCAGCAGCCTGTTCGGGTCGAAGTCCGCCACGGCGGATTTGCAGGCAACGGGCGGCGCGAGCGGCTCGGGTTCGCTGGCCACCAACCTGGCTCCGGCCGCAGCGGCCAAGGCCACCCAGCCCGCACAAGGCGGCGCGCCAACAGGCGCAAGCGACTCGGCTCCGGCTACGGCCAATGCCGGTCCACTGCACGCCTTGAACGCCAGTGGTGTGCTTGACGGCGGCAGCCGCGCAAATGGCAGCGGCAGTAGCAGCGGCACTGGCGCGGTGATGGGGACAGGCAACGGCAG
>NZ_BAAKJE010000141.1:0-13411 GCF_059704565.1 Massilia sp. NBRC 108631 | reverse complement strand
GCAGCAGATGCTGGCCATGGCGCGCGCGCTGATGGGCAAGCCTTCGGTGCTGCTGCTCGATGAACCCAGCATGGGACTGGCGCCGCTGCTGATCGCCGAGATCTTCCGCATCGTCGCCAGCCTGCGCGACCAGGGCATCACCATTTTCCTGGTGGAGCAAAATGCGCACGCGGCGCTGTCGATCGCGGACGTGGGCTATGTGATCGAGACCGGCGCCATCACGCTGTCCGGACCCGGACCCGAACTGCTGAAAAACGAGCAGGTGCAAAGCGCCTACCTGGGCATGTAAGGAGCAGTCATGGTCAAAGTATATGAAATGAACGGCATCACGCCGGTGGTCCATCCCACCGCCTACGTCCACCCGAGCGCGGTGCTGATCGGCGACGTGATCGTCGGCCCGCGCTGCTACGTCGGCCCGCATGCGTCGATGCGCGGCGACTTCGGCCGCCTGATCCTGGAAGAAGGATCGAATCTGCAGGACGGCTGCATCATGCACGGCTTCCCCGGCGAAGACACGGTGGTGGAGGTGGACGGCCACGTCGGCCACGGCGCCGTGCTGCACGGCTGCCGCATCGGCCGCAACGCGCTGGTGGGCATGAACTCGGTCATCATGGACAACGCCGTCATCGGCGCCGACAGCATCGTTGCGGCGATGAGCTTCGTGAAGGCCAATATGGTGGTGCCGCCGCGCAGCCTGGTGGTCGGCACGCCGGCCCGCGTGGTGCGCGAAGTAACCGACAACGAAATTAGCTGGAAGTCCTCCGGCACCGCCCAATACCAGGAGCTGAGCGTGCGCTCGCTCGCCACCATGCGCGAGACCGTGGCGCTCACCGAGGTGGAGCCGGACCGCCAGCGCATGCAGTGGGAATCGTCGCTGCCGCTGCACCTGCACAAGAACGCTACTGAACAATCTGAATAAACTGGAGAACCCGCAATGGCACCAACTCTGCAAAGCCTGATCGCCGGCCGCTGGCACGGCAAGGAAGCGGCCACCCCGCTGCACAGCGCATTGAACAACAGCCTGATCTACCATACCCACGCCGAAGCCATCGATTTCAGCGAAGCCGTCACCTACGCCCGCAAGACCGGCGTGCCCGCCCTGATGAAGCTGGACTTCCAGCAGCGCGCCGCGCGCCTGAAGGCGCTGGCCATGTATCTGATGGAACGCAAGGAAGAGCTGTACAAGATCTCGCACCTGACCGGCGCCACCCGCGCCGACAGCTGGGTGGACGTGGAAGGCGGCATCGGCACCCTGTTCGCCTACGCCAGCATGGGCAGCCGCGAGCTGCCGTCGTCCAACGTGCTGCACGAAGGCCCGGCCATGGCGCTGGGCAAGCGCGGCGGCTTCGCCGGCACCCACATCCTGGTGCCGCGCGGCGGCCTGGCGGTGCACATCAACGCTTTCAATTTCCCGATCTGGGGCCTGCTGGAGAAATTCGCGCCGAGCTTCCTGGCCGCCATGCCCTGCATCGGCAAGCCCGCTACCGCCACCAGCTACCTGACCGAAGCCGTGGTACGCATGGCGCATGAATCCGGCCTGCTGCCGGAAGGCGCGCTGCAGCTGGTGATCGGCAGCACCGGCGACCTGCTGGACCGCCTGGGCGGCGCCGACGTGGTGACCTTCACCGGCTCGGCCGACACCGCAGCCAGGCTGCGCACCAACCGCAACCTGATCGCCAACTCGGTGCCCTTCACCGCCGAAGCGGACTCGCTGAACTGCGCCATCCTGGCGCCGGACGTGACACCGGACGATCCCGAATTCGACCTGTTCGTCAAGGAAGTGGCGCGCGAGATGACCGGCAAGGCCGGCCAGAAGTGCACCGCCATCCGCCGCATCATCGTGCCGAAGGACCGCGTGGACGCGGTGGCCGAACGCCTGCGCGAGCGCCTGGCGAAAGTCACCATCGGTGACCCTTCTGTGGAAGGCGTGCGCATGGGCGCGCTGGCCTCGAAGGACCAGCAGCGCGACGTCGGCGAACGCCTGGCCCTGCTGGCGCAAGGCAATGAGATCGTGTTCGGCGAGAAGGACGGCTACAAGCTGGTCGGCGAAGGCGTGGCGGAAGGCGCGTTCTTCTCGCCCACGCTGGTCCTGTGCCGCAACGCCGGCAGCAACGACGCAGTGCACGACGTGGAGGCCTTCGGGCCGGTCAGCACCATGATGACCTATGAAGGCATCGACGAGGCGCTGGAACTGGCCGCGCGCGGCAAGGGCAGCCTGGTGAGCACGCTGGTGACCAAAGATCCGAAGACGGCGGCCTACGCGGTGCCTATCGCAGCCGCTTCGCACGGCCGGGTGCACATCCTGGAGCGCGAATCGTCGGTGGACTCCACCGGCCACGGCTCGCCGCTGCCGCAGCTGAAGCACGGCGGCCCTGGCCGCGCGGGCGGCGGCGAAGAACTGGGCGGCATCCGCGCGGTGCGCCACTTCCTGCAGCGCGCTGCCGTGCAAGGCTCGCCAACCATGCTGGCCGCGGTGACGGGCGAATACGTGCGCGGCGCGGCCGTGAACGAAAGCGAAGTGCATCCATTCCGCCGCCACTTCGAAGACCTGAAGATCGGCGACTCGCTGCTGACGCACCGCCGCACCGTGAGCGAAGCGGACATCGTCAACTTCGGCGGGGTGTCGGGCGACTACTTCTATATGCACTTCGACGACATCGCCGCCAAGGACACGCAGTTCGGCAAGCGCATCGCGCACGGCTATTTCGTGCTGTCGGCGGCCGCGGGACTGTTCGTGTCGCCCGCGCCGGGCCCGGTGCTGGCCAACTACGGCCTGGACAACCTGCGCTTCATCACCCCGGTGGCGATCGGCGACACCATCCGTGCGCGCCTGACATGCAAGCGCAAAGTGGACCGCAACCGCACCGACGACAAAGGCCTCGGCCAGGGCGTGGTGGCGTGGGACGTGCAGGTCACCAACCAGAACGACGAGCTGGTGGCCAGCTACGACATCCTGACGCTGGTGTCCAAGCACGCGTAAAAAAAGCCGCTAAGCCGGCGCGGGATCGAGTGCGGCTTGCAGCCGTGCCATCGCGTCGGCGATGACTTCTGGTGGCAAAGCTTCCACAGCCCACCGAGTTTCCTTGCCGCCGTATGGTCGCTTCGCTTTCCATCATGCCTCCGGCTGGTAAAACGCTGTCTTACATCTTAGGCGGCATGCCTGAAAGCGTCAAATGAGCCCCTTCGTTTATTGCGCCTGCGCAAGACCGAACGGGTCATCGATGCTGTGGGCCGGTTCGGTGAACCATTTGGGGCCGGATTCGGTCAGGTAGAAGTGGTCTTCGTGGCGCACGCCGAACTCGCCGGGGATGCAGATCATCGGCTCGTTCGAGAAGCACATGCCGGGCGCCAGCGGGGTGGTGTCGCCGCCCACCAGGTAGGGCCATTCGTGGATGTCCAGGCCGATGCCGTGGCCGGTGCGGTGGGGCAGGCCGGGCAGCTTGTAGCCGGGGCCGTAGCCGTCCGCTTCCAGCGAACGGCGCGCGGCCTGGTCCACCTGCTCGCACGGCACGCCCAGCTGGGCCGCTTCGAAGGCGGCTGCCTGGGCTTTTTTCTCGCTGTTCCACACGCTGCGCTGGCGCGCGCTCGGCTCGCCGTATACATAGGTGCGCGTGATGTCCGAGATGTAGTTATGCAGCTTGCAGCCGGTGTCGATCAGCACCGTGTCGCCTTGCTTCAGCGTCTGCACATAGCTCACGCCGTGCGGGTAGGCGGTGGCTTCGCCGAACAGTACGATGACGAAGTAGGAGCCCGGCGCGCCCACCTTGCGGTGCGCGGCGGCGATGAACTGCTCTACCTCGGTGGTGGTGATCCCTTCACGCAGCATGCTGGCGGTGGCCACGTGCACGGCCAGGGTCATGTCCTTGGCGCGCTGCATCAGCGCGATTTCGGCGGCGGACTTGCGGGTGCGGCAGTGCGCCGTCACGCTGCGCGCGTTTTCCAGCGCGTAGCCTGCGGCCAGCGGGCGGATGCCGTCGTAGATGAAGAAGGCGGCGCTTTCGCAGATGCCCACGCGCGGCGCTTGCGCTGTATTGGCGGCAATGCCCATGCGGCCCAGCGTGTCCACGAACAGCTGATAGGGGCTTTCGTGCTCGTGCCAGCCATTCACTTTGCCTTCCACCAGCATGAAGTCCAGCAGCGTGCTTTCCTCGAAGGCGGGGGCGATATATTCCAGCGCGCCTTGCGCGGGCAGGATGGCGCCCACCATGCGCTCGCTGGCGTGCCAGCGGGTGCCGGTGAAGTAGAGCAGGTTGGAGCCGGCGTTGATGTAGATCGCGGCGATGCCTTGCTCGCGCATATAAGCCTGGGCTTTGGCGATGCGCTGCAGATGTTCTTCCTTGCCGATAGGGATAGCGCCCGCCGTCATGTCGGACAGGGTCGCCAGTGCTTGTTCAGCGGTTTTGCCGCCTACGCCTATGCTCATAGTCATGCTACTTTCCTCCAGAAGTGATGGCCGGGATGATATCAGTTTTGGGGGCTGGAGCCCCCGTGAACAGGTCGGCGGGATAGGTGAACAGCCAGTCGGCGTAGCGCGGCTTGCGGTTCAGGCTTTTGTCCTCGTCGCGGAAGCCCCCCTGCTTGATGGGCGCCTGCACGGACAGCGAATACACGCCCACGATGCGGCCCTGCTGGCGCAGCAGGCCCCATTCGGCCTTGCCGGTGATGGGATCCTTGTACAGGCGGCGCAAGTGGCGCTTGGCGCCGGGGTAGCGTGGGTCTTTCAGCAGTTCGTCCAGCGTGAGGGGGTATTGCGCCGCGCCGCCCGCACCTTGCGCGTTGTGATAGCGGCCCAGGGCCTGGCGGAACTCGTGGCCGATGAACAGCAGTTGCGCTTCCTTGTCGCGGCGCGCCGCCGTGGCGTAGGTTTCGGAGGCAATGGCCAGGCCCACGCCCGCGAAGGCCACCAGCATCAGGGTCCAGATATAGGCGAAGCCGCCTTGCCGAAGCAGCTTCATAGCTGGCCGAAGGGCACGCCGTCGCGCGTGCTGCCTTTGGCGCCGCTGCGCACGTCGGCCACGCCGGTCATTTCGCTGTCCTGCGGCGCCACCAGCTGCCAGGTGGCGGCCGATTCGGTGATGGGGTCCACCGGCACCTTGTTGAAGTAGCGGTGCGTCACCAGGTCCGCCAGGCCGGCGGGAAATTCGCCCTTGTCGCCATAGAATTTGTCGATGCTGATGCGCAGGACCTTCAGGTTTTCCTTGAGCGCCACTTCCTTGGACTTCTCCACCGAGCCGAAGTAGCGCGGCAGCGCCACCGTCAGCAGCAGGGAGATGATGGCCAGCACCACCAGCAGTTCAATCAGCGTGAAGCCTCGTTTATGCATTGCGGTCACCATGTCTTGAGGGGGATACCGTTCAGTCCCACCTTGTCGGAACGCGAGTGGACGTCGAACACGTCCTCGCCTTCGGTGGGGTTGTCGGGCGGCGCACTGTAGGCGCGCCTGTTCCAGGTGGCGGCCGCGCTGGCTGCGCTGGCCGGCGCAAACGGGTCGCGCGGCAGGCGGCGCAGGAAGTAGATGTTTTGCTTGCGCGGGCTGCGCTGGTCGGGCACGCCTTCCACCAGCTCTTCGAGCTTCTTGGGGAAGCCGGAGTCGCCGATGTTCAGCTTGATGCTGCCGTTGTCTGCGGCGCGCTTGTAGGCGTCGATCGCCTCGCGGATCTCCAGCAGGGCGGCGCGCAACTGGTGCTCGCGCTCGCGCTGCACCGCCACCTGCACCATGGGTACGGCCACCGCCGCCAGCGTGGCCATGATGGCAAGGGTGATCATCAGTTCGATGAAGGTGAAGCCGCGCTGGGCGGCATCCGGTGCGCGGGCCGGCATTTACCGGCCCTTCTTGGGCACGTTCGGCACCGGACCGACGGGCTCGGGTTTGGCCGGGCTGGAAGGCTGGGCGAAGGCGCTGCCCTGGTCGTCGCCGCCGGTCATGGAGGAGTTGCGGGGCGGCAGCGGTTCGGACGGCGCTTGCAGCGCGGCCGGTGCGCCGCCCGAGCCGACGGCGGCGCCCGGCTGCGCGTAGCTGGCGCTGCCGGCACCAGCGGGCAAGGCGCCAGCGGCACCGCCATCGCTGCCGGCGATCGGCCCGCGTCCGCCGATATTGGACTCGGTACCCGACAGGAACTCTGCCTCGCTCAGCTCCGGCCTGCGGATTGCGCGCACCAGGCGCGGCGTGATGGACAGCACGATCTCGCTGCGCGAGCGGTCGTCCTTCTGGCTGCCGAACAGGCGGTTTAGCATGGGCAGTTCGCCGATGCCGGGCACCTTGTTGCCGGTGCTGCGGTCCTCATCGCTGATCAGCCCCGCCAGCATCTGCGTTTCGCCGTCACGCAGGCGCAGCACGGTGGAGGCGCTGCGGGTGCCGATCTGGTAAGCCTGGGTGCCGGACTTGCTGGTCACGTCCTTCACAACATTGCTCACCTCCAGGTTGACCTTGATGGCCACCTCGTCGTCCAGGTAGACGTTCGGCTCCACGTCCAGCTTCAGGCCCACGTCGATGTAGTTCACGCTGTCCGAGCTGACGCCGTTGTTGGTGGTGACGGTGATCACCGGCACGCGGTCGCCGATCAGCACCTTGGCCTTGTCCTTGTTGCGCACGCGGATGCGCGGATTGGCGAGGATGTTGCTGTCAGTGTCGGTCTTGAGCGCGTTGATGACCACCGAGCCCAGTTCCAGGTTGGTGGTCTCGCTGCTCACGCGGCGCAGGTCGGCCAGTTTCAGTCCGCCCACGCTGGTTGCCGCGCTGCCCACGCTCAGCTTGGCCTGTTCCGGCCAGCGCACGCCCAGTTCCTGCAGGCGGGTGCGTTTCACCTCCAGCACTTCCACTTCCAGCACCACTTCCGGGTCCGCCACGTCCTGCACGGCGATGATGCGCTCGGCCATGCGAATCAGCTCGGGCGTGTCGCGCATGATGATGATGCCCACCCGTTCATCGGTGACGATGTCGCGTGCCTTGAGCAGCGTTTTCAGCGTGAACGCCACCTGCTTCACGTCCGCGTTGGTGATGAAGAAGGTGCGCACCAGGAGCTGCTGGTAGTCCTTCACCTTTTGCGCCGTGTTGGGGTAGATGGTGAGCGAGCGGTCGCCGGTGATGCTTTGCTCCAGCTGGTTGGAGCCGAGCAGCATGGCGATGGCTTCTTCGATGCTGGCATCGCGCACGGAGATGGTGGCGCGCAGGCCGGGATCGACTTCCTTGTCGAAGGCGAAGTTCAAACCCGAGACTTTGCCGATGAAGTCGAACACCGAGCGCAGCGGGGCGTCGCGGAATTCCAGCGTCACCGGCTTGCGGTAGGCCGCGGCCAGGCGTCCTGCGCCGGGCTTCTGGCGCGACTGCTCGTCCGTGATGCGGGCTTTCAGGCGCAGGGCGTCGCGCTGGCCGGGGCGCTCCTGCAGCACGGGGCGCAGCAGCTCCTGGGCGGCCGCCAGGTTGGCCTCGCCGCCACGCCGCGCAAGCCCTTCGGCCTCAGTCACGGCCTGACGGTAGCGTGCCTCTTGCGCCAGCGCTGCCTGTCCCTGGCGGGCGATGGCGTTGTTGGGATCGATGGCCAGCGCTTGCTGGTACAGGCTGTCCGCTTGCGCGGCGGCGGCATCGGTTCCTTGCGCGCGCTGGGCGTCGGCGCGGGCGGTCAAGCCGTTTACCAGGCTGGCTTTCCGGTTCAGCAGGGTGATGCGGTATTGCGCGTTGTGGGGATCCTCGCGTACCGCCTGTTCCAGTTTCGCCAGGCCATGTTCGGTCTGGCCGGCCTCCAGCAAAGCATTGCCTTCAGTGTAAGTCTGGCTGCCGGCGCAGGCGGCCAGCAGGACGCTCAGCGCCAGGATGTGCAGGCGTTTTGCAGCGGAGTGGTTCAATTCGTGTCCCCTACGGCTAAGGTTTGTTTCAGGTTGAGCGGCAGATAAGTGAAGGTCAGCGTCCCGTTGGCTGCGCCGTCGAGCTGATAGTGGTCGCCGACTTTTTCGCCGACGCGGGCGACGATGTTGCGGTCGTCCATTTGCAGGAAGTAAGCGGCCTTGCCGTCGTCGATGAAGCGGCCCATGAACTGGAATGGGAGCGCGGGTGCGCCGTTGCCGTTCCCGGTTTTGCTTCCCGCACCGGCCTGCCGATCTTGCGGCGCACGCGCGTCGATGGGTTTGAGCGGTGAGAGGGTTGGCCAGCCCTGGCTGGCGAACAGGTTGCCGAGGTCTTCTTCCGCCACGCGGCGCTGGATCTGCAGTTCGATGGGGATGGCGGGCGGCTGTGCGCCCGCGGCCTTGGCTTGGGCGACCTGCGCCGCGATGACGGTGCTGTTCGGGTCGCGGGCCGGGCGCGTCGTAGCCGCCGCTGGCGAGACGATCAGGCCTTCGTCTTCCGGCGCGAACCATGCGGCCAGCAAGGTGGCGGCCGCCGCGCCGGCCAGTATCATTTTCCTCATTGCGCGCCTTCCGCTTTACGCACCAGCAGCATGAATTGGATGCGCGCTTCGGTGTCGCCGCTATCGATGCGTTCGCGTTTGAACGCGACGCTGTCCAGCGTCAGGGCGGGCATGGCCTGCATGGCCTCGAGCATGAATGCTTGCACGCTGGCGTACTCGGCTTTCACTGGCAGGTTGATCTGGTATTGCATGAAGCCGGCGTGCGGCCCGGACTGGGCTTTGTAATCGGCCCTGGCAAGTGGCACCTTGTGCTTGCCTGCGATTTCCACCAGCGTTTGCAGCTGGTCGGGGATGGCGGCGTGCGCGGGCAGATAGGCATAGAATGCGCGCAGGCCGTCGGCGGCGGTGGGAACCACGGCTGGCGGCTGCGTTGCGGCGCGGGCCGCTGCCGCCAATTGCTTGCGCAGGGTGAACTCGCGTTCCTGCAGTTGGGCGGTGTGCCAGTGCGCGGCCACCGCTGCGGCCAGGGCGGCGATACCGATCGCGGCAGTGTGGCCGGTCTTGCGCCACAGGCGCTTGCTTTCCCAGGCCAGGCGCTGGCCTGGGTTCACCGGGAGCGCGAACTTCAGCACTGCGCCGGACTTCATTGCCGCCATTGGGCCTCCAGCTGGAATCGGTATGCCTGGCCGGCGGTGACGCTGGCCGTTTCGTGTTTGACAAGGTAGACGGAGCGGAACATCTGCTGCTGGTTCAGGAAGGCCAGGTAGCCCAGCATGTCTTGCGCGGTTTCCGCCTCGGCTGCGATCTTGATGGTGCCGGATGGGACGGCGATGGGCGCGGCCTTGGCGCCGCCCGCCTGCACAGCATCGGCTTCGTGCAACGGCTGTCCGTTCAGGTCGAGGCCCAGCAGGGCGACATGCAGGTCGCCCGGTGCTTGCAGGGTTTTCAGCAGGCGCGCGACCGGCAGGTTGAGCTGGCGCACGGCTTCGGCGATCGCTTTGGTTTGCTGGTCCAGGTCGCGCTGCTGGATTGGGGTGAGCGCCGGCTGCGGCGCGCGGCGCGGTTGCGCCTGGGCGAGCAGCGCCTCCAGGCGCTGGATTTCGTTTGCCTGCCGCAGCCAGAGCGCGCAGGAGGGAAGCAGGGCGATGAAGCCTGCCGCGAGCAGCGCGAGGCGCCAGCCGTTCAGCGGTGGCGCAACGCGGACGAAGGCGAGGCGGGTGACGCTCATGCGGCCTCCAGCAAGCCGCCGGCGTGGCCGAACGGCGTGCCGGCAAGACGGAAGCGGCCCGGGAGCCGCCCCTCCGCATGGGCGGCATGTTGACCGCTCAGGTCGACCACGGCGACGGCTGCGACCTCCGCCAGCTCCGGGGCGCGCAAGGCCCAGCGCTGCCAGGCTTGTGCCAGCTCGCCGTGCCATGCGGCGCTGCAGGGCTGCGACAGGACGGCGTTCACGCGGCCTTGCGCCAGCGCGGCCATCGTAATACGGCCCGGCTCGATGACGGCGAAAGCCTGCGGCTTGCCCGGTGCGAGCGAGGCGCAGACCACGCTGGCCAGCGGCTCGATGGCGGCGCAGCGCGTGCCGTGTTCGGCAGCCAGCGCATGCAGGGCGTCCAGCAGTTCGGTGGCTATGCCGCAGACCAGGCGTGGCTGGCCGTATGGCGCGTCGTCGCTGCTGGCCGTCCACGCGCGCGCGGCGTCACCGTAGACGGCGGCGAGCTGCATAGTGAGGAAACGCGAGGCGGCCGGCTCGGACAGCAGCGCGTCGTTCCACGGCGCCATCAGCGTCTGGCACCAGCGGCTGGACAGGCTCAAGTGCAGCGGCAGACGCGCAGCCAGGGCGGCCCGCGCAGCGGAACCCGCCCCGTGCTCCACGGTCACGGCTTCAGCGAGCAGGGCGCGCAGGGCGGCGAGCGGCGCTTGCCATTGGCCTGCGGGGTTGCCGACGGCGATGTGCAGCGCGCCATTGTCCGCAATGCGGCCGCCTTGGCGCACCACTGCCAGCAGGCTTTGCTGCGCGAGGTGGATGTGCAGCGTGCGGCGCGCCGGCAGCAGTCCTGCGATGCGTTTAATAAGTGACACGATTCAGCTCCGTCAGCGTGGTTTCTCCCAGCCGCACCAGCTCCAGCGCGGCTTCCCGCGCCAGCCGGAATCCGTTCTGCGCGGCCTCCTCCTTCATGCGGCTGACCGGCGCGCGGGTGCAGATCATCTCGCGCATGGCGTCGTTCAGTATCAGCACTTCGGCCACCGCCTTGCGGCCTTTGTAGCCGGTGCCCCGGCAGTGGCCGCAGCCCGCGCCGGCCTTGAAGCGCCATCCCTGCACTGCCTGTTCGGTGAGGCCGCTGTCGCGCAAATCCTGCGGGTCGGCCTGCACCTCCACCGCGCAGTGCGTGCAGTTCAGGCGCAGCAGGCGCTGGGCGACGATCCCGTTCAGCGCGGCCGCGAAGCTGTACGGGTCGACCCCCATGTGCAGGAAGCGGCCCACCACGTCGAACACGTTGTTGGCGTGGACGGTGGTAAACACCAGGTGGCCCGTCAGCGAAGCCTGCACTGCGATCTGCGCAGTCTCGTCGTCGCGGATTTCGCCGATCAGGATCTTGTCCGGATCGTGGCGCAGGATGGAGCGCAGGCCGCGCGCGAAAGTCAGGCCCTTCTTTTCGTTGACCGGGATCTGCAGCACGCGCGGCAGCCGGTACTCGACCGGGTCTTCGATGGTGACGATCTTGTCGCGCCCGGTGTTGATCTCGGTGATGGCGGCGTACAGCGTGGTGGTCTTGCCCGAACCGGTGGGGCCGGTCACCAGCAGCATGCCGTGCGGTTTGGCGGCCAGGCGGCGGATCTGCACGATGGCGTCCGAGTTCAGGCCCAGGCTCTCGAGCCGCAGCGCGGCCGCGGCGGCGGTCAGCGCGCGCCTGTCCAGCAGGCGCAGCACCGCGTCCTCGCCGAAAATATTGGGCATGATCGAAACGCGGAAGTCGATCTCGCTGCCCTTGACGCGCACCTTGAAGCGCCCGTCCTGCGGCACGCGGCGCTCCGCGATGTCCAGGTCGGCCAGCACCTTGATGCGCGAGATGATCTGCTCGGCCATTTGCAGGCCCTGCACCTGGCCGGCCTGCACCAGCACGCCGTCGATCCGGTACTTGATGACCAGGCTGGCCACGTCGCATTCCAGGTGGATGTCGCTGGCCTGGACCTTCAGCGCGTCGTAGATGGTGGAGTTGACCAGCTTGACGACAGGGCTGCTGTCCTCGCTGATGCGGATCAGCGAAATGTCCTCGATGGTCTGGTCCAGGGTCGCGTCCTGGACGGCTTCGCCGCTCATGCCGGCCATGGCTTGCTGGACGGATTCCTGCTGCGCCAGGTAGGCCGCCAGGTCGTCCGGGTGCGCCAGCGCCACGCTGAAGGCGGCGCCCACCGTGTAAGCTGCCCATTGCAGCACGTCGTCCGCCAGAGGATTTGCGATGACCAGCACCGGTCCGGCGGCGCCTTCCATCAGCACGCATTCGCGCTGCGCGCAGTCGGTATAGGACAGCAGGCGATAGGCGGGCGTGCCCGCTTGCAGGGCGGCCATGGGCCAGGCCGGGTAGCAGAACAGCGCCGCCAGCTGGCGCGTGAATTCTTCCGGCGCCAGCCCGGCCAGTTCTTCCAGCACCGCCAGCTGTGGCCTGCCCTGGGACTGCGCGGCGGCGCCTGCGCTGTGCAGCAGTTCGGGCGTGACAGCCGGCGCCAGCGCGGCTGGGCAGGACGGTGCGCGTGCGTTCAAGAGAGGCTCCCGGCGAGTTCGAATATCGGCATGTACATCAGCACCACCACGCCGCCGATGACCACGCCGATCAGCGTCATCAGCAGCGGTTCCAGCAGGCGCGAGGCCCAGTCCACCCAGCGCGCGAATTCCTCGTCGTGGAACCTGGCCGAGCGCTCCAGCATGTCGCCCAGGCGGCCGGTGTTCTCGCCCACCTTGAGCAGCGACTGCGCCACCGGCGTGGCCAGTCCCTGCAGCTCCAGCGCAACGGAGACGGGCTGACCTTCCTCCACCGCCCGGCGGGCCCGGGCCAGCGCATGCTGCTGTTGCGGCAGCAGCATGGCCGACACCATGGACAGCGCCTTCGGCAGCGGTATGCCTGCATGCAGCAGCAGGCTGAGGGCGCGGTAGAAGCGCGCCAGGCGGAATTCGGCGGCCTTGGCGGCCAGCAGCGGCAGGCGCAGTACCTGCAGCAGCAGCGCGCCGCGCATGGCGGCGTTGGCGGCGGCGAAGACGGCGCCGCCGGCCGCGCCCAGCAGCGCGGCCAGGCACAGCCAGGGATGGGCGGCCAGCCCGCGGCCGAAGGCCAGCAGCATCTGCGACAGCCACGGGATCTCGCGGCCGGAGCTTTCGTACACCACGCTGAACTTCGGCACCACATAGCCGAGCAGGAACAGCGTGACCAGCGTGCCCACGCACAGCAGCATCACCGGATAGATGGCTGCCGACACCAGCTTCTTGCGGATGGCGTCGAACTGCAGCTGATAGGCCACGTAGCGGGCCAGCGCTTCGGGCAGGTTGCCGGAGCGTTCCGCCGCGTGCACGGTGGAGACGTAGATGTCGGGGAAGGCGGCGGGATCGGTGGCCGACAGCGCCGCCAGGGTGTCGGAAAAGCTTTTGCCTTGCTGGAGCGAGCGCCGCATGCCGGCCAGCGTGGCCCTGGCGCCGGCGCGCGCTTCCTTGCTGTGCAGGGTGGCGATGGCTTCGCCCAGGTTCAAGCCCGCTTCGAGCAGGGCCAGCAGCTCCTGGCTGAATTGCAGCAGCGGGAAGGGTTGCTTGCCGGTACGCAGCGTGGCGCCGACGGCGGCAAACTGCGCCGGCCCATCGACGGCCAGCACGCGCCAGCCCTGGCGCAGCGCGAGCCTGACCGCATCCGATTCGCTTGCCGCCTCAATTGCTATGGTCTGACGGCCAGCCTTGCCGTTCGTGGCAGGCTGCACCTGGATCTGATACTGCATTACCGCCCTTCACTGTCGTACTTGGAAGCCGGGCTGAGCCGCATTCGCGCCAATTCGGGGTCTGACCCCGGATTTGGCCGAATGCGGCTCAG
>NZ_BAAKJE010000140.1:0-294 GCF_059704565.1 Massilia sp. NBRC 108631 | reverse complement strand
GCTCAGGCCGGCGATGGCGCTGGTCTTGAGCGCCACGAAGTCCACCGTTTCCATCGCGGCCAGGTCGACCGTTTCCATGGCGCCCAGCTGGGCCGAGGTCAGCGCCGCGGCTTGCGCGGTGGTCAGCGCAATCACTTGCGAGGAGGTCAGGCCGGCCATCTGGGCCGAGCTCAGCGCGGCAATGGTGGCGGTCTTCAGGGCGGCGAAGTCCACCGTTTCCATGGCGGCCAGGTTGGCGGTCGACAGGGCGGCGATCTGGCGCGAGGTCAGGCCGGCCACCTGGGTGCTGCTCAG
>NZ_BAAKJE010000139.1:0-36125 GCF_059704565.1 Massilia sp. NBRC 108631 | reverse complement strand
GTGAACCGGACCGGGATATTGAGAGGCGCCTCGGTTTGAGTCATGCCGGGATGGCTTGACTCGATAGTTGACGATAGTAGTTCATTTCAGCTTCGGCCGGTGGAATGTGGCCGATGGGCTCCAGCAATCGATGATGGTTAAACCAGCACACCCATTCCAGAGTAGCCAGTTCGACAGCTTCACGGGTCTTCCAAGGAGCACGACGGTGAATCAATTCCGCTTTGTACAAGCCGTTGATGGTCTCGGCCAAGGCATTGTCGTAGCTGTCCCCTTTGCTGCCCACGGACGGTTCGATACCGGCTTCGGCCAAGCGTTCGCTGTACTTGATGGATACGTATTGCGAACCCCTGTCGCTATGGTGGATCAGGGCTTCGTCCCGTTCGGGCTGTCGGGCATAAAGCGCTTGCTCCAGTGCATCCAGCACGAAGTCCGTGCGCATCGAGCTGCTCACGCGCCAGCCCACAATTCGGCGCGCAAACACGTCGATCACGAAGGCGACATAGACGAAGCCTTGCCAGGTCGAGACATAGGTGAAGTCGCTGACCCAAAGCTGGTTCGGACGGTCGGCGCGGAATTGGCGGTTCACCCGATCCAAAGGACACGGCGCCGCCTTGTCGCCAATCGTCGTGCGCACAACCTTGCCTCGTATGACGCCACGCAAGCCATCACGGCGCATCAGACGTTCAACAGTGCAGCGAGCGACCTCAATCTTCTCCCGGCGCAGTTGGCGCCAGACCTTTTCAGCGCCGTACACCTGGAAATTGGCTTGCCATACGCGACGAATGTGGTCACTCAACGACTCATCACGCTTTGCACGGGCACAGCGCAATTCAGGGTTACGACACAGGGCAGCGTGACGCCAGTAATTCGATGGAGCGATCTGCAGCACCCTGCAAATCGGCTCGGCTCCGTAGACCGCACGATGCTGGTCGATGAAGGCCATCAGGACTTGAAGCGGCGGTCGAGCTCCGCCTGGGCGAAAAAAGCACTCGCAAGACGTAGAATTTCATTGGCTTTGCGGAGCTCTTTAACTTCGCGTTCCAGCGCCTTCAGGCGTTCCTGTTCGGAGGTGGTGGTGCCTTCGCGTTTGCCGGTGTCGCGCTCACGTTGGCGTACCCAACGGCGCAGCGTCTCCGATGTGCAGCCGATCTTGGCCGCGACGGACTCGATGGCTGCCCACTGCGATTCATGCTGCCCGGCCGATTCCTCGACCATGCGCACAGCGCGCTCCATCACTTCGGGGGAAAACTTCGTGGATTTTCGTTTCATGGCTCCATTCTCTCAGATGTTGGAGCCTCCCAGATTTCCGGTCCGGTTCAAGGTGGCGTACCCGCAGGACTTTGTTGAGTATGCTCGCAGCATGCCACGTCGGCCAGTCAAACTGGAGAACGGAAGCGAATTGCTTCGTGTCGCGGGTGGCCAATCATGCCCGCGCGCTGGAAACTGGTTCAGTCCTGCGAAAGAGGGAAGTGGCCGCCAGTTCAAAGAAGGCGAGCATATGCCTTCGTTCGATGCCTCTGAATATGGCCAGACAATTTGGCAGTGGAATCCGGGTACCTGAGCGTGAGCGCGTGGAGATGAAATGACCACTCCGTTCAAGGTCCGCCGGCGCCAGCTTTATATTGATGAGCAGAGCTTTGCCAGCACAATAGCTACCTATCGGCGCAATGAGGAGCTGGCAGAAGAGACGTGGCCAGAGCGAAAAGATGCTCCCCGTGGCGGGACCGTGCTTTTGGGTTACATAGCTGGAGGACGTTGGCGTGAGTTTCAGCTACGATACACGGCAGGCGAAGGTCTGGCTGACCTTGCTGCTTTTCTCACGGTAGTCGTCGAAGCATATGAGCGCGAGGCCGACGCAACGGACCGGCTACCCGAGGACGAATACAGCGCTGTATTCACGCTGGACGATCCAATCGACGAGTATGTGGACTATATAGGATTGCTTAGCGTCTCAGCATTGCTGCACCGCGAAGACCTCATACCGCGCATCTTTGCCCTGATGGAGGGGACAGACTATGATGAAACCGATCTGCTGATTGAAGAGCTCTTGAATTTCTATTTGCCTGACCGCCCAGCAGTAGATGAATGGTATTGGGACAAACCTTACGGCATGTTGGTTGAGGTGATCGACAGCGAGACACCCGCCGCCAGAGCCAAGGCCATGAAAAAGTATGTGACTAAGTGGTATCCGTCCATGAAGGGCCTTGCGCATTTCTGGGGCAAGCACGAGAAAATCTCGCCGGAGTACTCAGATTACGTTGGTTACTGGGCGTTCTGCGCCGCCGCATTCACCTATCTTTACGACATTGACGACGGCGGATATCGGAACGAAATAGTGTATCCCAAGGACTTGGTGGACTACGCCCGCAGCATGCCGCGCAAACCTGTCCGCCTCAAGGACGGCAATGAAATGCTGCGTGTTGCCGGCGGCCAGCGCTGCCCAAGGGCGGGAAACTGGTTCAGCCCAGCCAAAGAGGACAGCGCCCGGCATTTCAATGAAGGCGAACTCATGCCTTCGTTCGATGCATCCGAATACGGCCAGACAATTTGGCAGTGGAATTCCGCTACATGAGCGTAAGTGCCTGGAGGTGAAATGGCCACTCCCTTCTTAGTCCGCCGGCGCCAGCCTTACATCGACGAGCAGATCTTTCTCAACACGATAGCCCACTATCGCCGCGACGAAGATCAAGGCGAGCAAAAACTGACGGAGAACGGGCACGTGCCGCGTGAGCAAAGTGTGATTCTCGGATTCTTGGCAAACTTCCTGTGGTGCGAGTTTCAACTGCGGTACACGGCAGGCGATCCGCTTCCCGACCTGGCAGAATTGCTCACGAAAGTGGTCGCCGCCTATGAGAGAGAAGCAGAGTCATCCGCCCGCCTGCCCGATGACGAGTACATTCCAGTCTTCGCCATGGACGATCCTATCGATGAGTATGTCGACTTTATCGGCTTGATCAGTGCCTGCGTTTTGCTGCATCGCGAGGATCTGCTACCGCGCGTTTACACCTTGGTAGCAGGTGGCGCGTACGATGCAGTGGATCTTGTGGTGGAAGAACTGCTGGTTTTTTATCTGCCTGACCGTCCTCCAGTAGATGAATGGTTCTGGAATAAACCCTACGGGTTGCTGGTTGACGTGATAGATAGCGACACGCCGGCAGCCAAAACCCAAGCGATGAAGAAGTACGTGTCGAAGTGGTATTCTTCGATGAAAGGGCTGGCGCATTTCTGGGGAAAGCACGAGAAAATGAAGCCTGAGTATTCTTCATACGTAGGCTACTGGGCCTTCTGCGCCGCCGCGTTCACTTACCTCTACGATATCGACGACAGCGCATACCGCGACGAGTTGGTGTATCCGAAGGACCTGGTCGACTACGCCCGCAAAACGCCGCCGCCCGCCGCAAAAGCGACCGGGGGCGCTTAGCTTATTGCTGCTGCTCGCCGGGTGCCAGGGTCAGCACCTCGAAACCGGTCTCGGTCACCGTCACCATATGCTCCCACTGCGCGGACAGCGAACGGTCGGCGGTGACGACGGTCCAGCCGTCCGGCATTTCGCGCGTTTGCGGCTTGCCGGCGTTGATCATCGGTTCGATGGTAAACAGCATGCCCGGCTGCAGCACCACGCCGGTGCCCGGCTTGCCGTAGTGTCGCACTTCCAGGTCCTCGTGGTACACCAGGCCGATGCCGTGGCCGCAGTAGTCGCGCACCACGCTGAAGCCGGCCGCTTCGGCCACGGTCTGGATCGCGTGGCCGACGTCGCCCAGCGTCGCGCCCGGCTTCACCGCGCGGATGCCGGCCCACATCGACTTGTAGGTGACGTCCACCAGCCGTTCGGCCTGCTTGCTGGGCTGGCCCACGTAGTACATGCGGCTGGTGTCGCCGTGCCAGCCGTCCTTGATCACGGCCACGTCGATGTTGATGATGTCGCCGTCGCGCAGCACGCGCTTGGGCGAGGGGATGCCGTGGCAGATCACTTCGTTCACCGAGGTGCACACGGTGGCCGGGAAGCCACCGTAGCCCACGTTGGCCGGGATCACCTGCTGCTCCTTGACGATGTAGTCGTTGCAGATCTTGTCCAGCTGTTCGGTGGTGACGCCGGCCTTGATGTGCGGGCCGATCATGGTCAGCACGTCGGCCGCCAGCTGGGCCGCCACGCGCGCCTGGGCGATCTGGTCGGGACTCTTGATGAGGATGTCGTTCGGCTTTTTCTTACGCATGGTGCCGGCGCTCCTCGATGGGGGCGCCGATGGCGTCGGCCAGCGTCGGGCCGTCCTGCGCGGCGGAGCGCAGCAGCATCTGGCAGATGTCGCTGTAGCGCAGTTCGGGATTGGTTTCGGCCAGCATGCCGATGCGCAGCCAGTGTTCGGCCTGCGCGTTGATGGAGCGGCTCAGTGCGCCGCTCGCCACCCGCAGGTTCTCGTGCATCTGGTCGGAGATTTTTACTATGCCCATGGTTGTTCGTTTGATATATGAAGTGTATATGAAACGTATATTACCATGGGTTGCGGATCAGCGCACGGGGGTCAGCGTACGTCCTCCGCCTTGAACAGCGGGTTGTAGATCAGGCCCAGCACGTTGCCGTAGGGGTCGTTCAGTTCGGCTACCCTGATGCCTTCGCCCACGTCCTGGATGGCGGAAAATACCGTGGCGCCCAGCGCGGTGATGCGGGCCACTTCGGCGTCGATGTCGTCCACGCCCCAGTAGACGCGGCTGCCGGACGGGCCGGGCGTGCCGTCCGGGAACAGCCCCAGCTCGAAGCCGCCGATGGCGAAGCCGATATAGAACGGCTGGTCGAAATAGGGGCCCACGCCGAACACGCTGGTGTACCAGGCCTTGCCTTGTTCCATGTCCGGCACGGGGTACATGGCGGTGCGTAATCCTTTGATCATCTTGCTCTCCCTGGTTGAAATGATGGCTATCTTGCCACGCCGGGAGCGGCCGCGATTGGAAAAATGGAAAGTCAGCGCAGGAAGTTTTCCGGGGCGCTGCCGGAGAATTCCTGGAAGTCGTGGATCAGGTGGGACTGGTCGAAGTAGCCGCAATCCAGGGCCAGCCGGGCCCAGTCCGGGGCCGGGGCTTCGGCCAGGGAGCCGGTGGCGCGGCGAAAGCGGGCGATGCGGGCGTACATCTTGGGCGTCAGGCCCACCTTGGCGCGGAACTGGGCGGCCAGGTGCTGGCGCGACACACCCAGTCCGTCGGCCAGTGTCTCGATGCGCAAGGCACCGCCGCTGCGCTCGATGGCGTCCAGCGCGGCGCCGACCAGCGGGCCGGCCGGTGACGGCGCGGACAGGCCGCCTGCCGATGGCCGGGCCGGGCGCGGGGGAATTGCTGCGGCCGCCTTGCCGCCAGCGGCGGCTTCCCGCAGCCGGGCCAGCAGGCTGCGCTCGATCAGCGCCAAGCGCTGGGTGTCGCTCAGCTCGCGGCCCCACAGGCTGTCGGCCAGCCGGTCGGCGCCGCTGCGGCCCCAGAGCTGGTCCAGGTCGCTGCGCCGGTCGGCCAGGTGGTGCAGCGGCAGCGCCGGGCCATGCGGCGGCGACAGGAATATGCCCGCCGCGCCCGGCTTGAAGCGCACCGCCACGGTCCGCACCACCCGCTCGGAGGCCACATGGATGGCGCGTGTCATCATGCCGACGGCGAACGCCGGCGCGCCGGTATCCTGCCACAGGATGTCGATGCAGTTGTCCGGCAGCACCCGGTGCGAGGCCGCGCGGCCGTCCTGCGCCGGGCCGCCGGACGCGCTCGCCCACAGGCACGCGACATACGCGCGCAAGACGGGGTGAGGCGGAAATTCCTTATAGTGCATGCTGTTATAATGACCGGTTCATATCCACCAATATTTCATACTGGCCGCACACATCATGCAAGATAAATATAGTCCCGCCGACGTTGAAAAAGCCGCCCAATCGCACTGGAAGGCGATCGACGCCTACAAAGCGGTAGAAAACGACCCACGTTTCCCCAAAGGCAAGTATTACGCTTGCTCGATGCTGCCTTACCCTTCGGGCAAGCTGCACATGGGCCACGTGCGCAACTATACAATCAATGACGTGATGTACCGCTACCTGCGCATGAACGGCTACAACGTGCTGATGCCGATGGGCTGGGACGCGTTCGGCATGCCGGCGGAAAACGCGGCCATGGCCAACAACGTGCCGCCTGCGCAATGGACCTACTCCAACATCGCCCACATGCGCGAGCAGATGGAGTCCATGGGCCTGGCCATCGACTGGTCGCGCGAAATGACCGCGTGCAAGCCGGAATACTACAAGTGGAACCAGTGGATGTTCCTGAAGATGCTGGAAAAAGGCATCATCTACAAGAAGACCGGCACCGTGAACTGGGACCCGATCGACCAGACCGTGCTGGCCAACGAGCAGGTGGTGGACGGCCGCGGCTGGCGTTCGGGCGCGCTGATTGAAAAGCGCGAAATCCCGATGTACTACGCCCGCATCACCGACTACGCCGACGAGCTGCTGGAATACGTGGACACCAAGCTGCCGGGCTGGCCCGAGCGCGTGCGCACCATGCAGACCAACTGGATCGGCAAATCGACCGGCGTGCGCTTCGCCTTCCCGCACGAGATCAAGGACGCCGACGGCAAGCTGATCCAGGACGGCAAGATGTTCGTCTTCACCACCCGCCCGGACACCGTGATGGGCGTGACCTTCTGCGCCGTGGCGGCCGAGCACCCGCTGGCCGCGCACGCCGCGCAGAACAACCCGGAACTGCAGGCCTTCATCGCCGAGTGCAAGATGGGCTCCGTGATCGAGGCCGACATGGCCACGATGGAGAAGAAGGGCATGCCGACCGGCCTGTTCGTCACCCATCCGCTGACCGGCGCGCAGGTTGAAGTCTGGGTCGGCAACTACGTGCTGATCACCTACGGCGACGGCGCCGTGATGGGCGTGCCTGCGCACGACGAGCGCGACTTCGCCTTCGCCAACAAATACAACCTGCCGATCAAGCAGGTCATCACCACCGCCGCCAATCCCGAGTTCTCCAGCACCGAATGGCAGGAATGGTATGGCGACAAGGACGTGTCCATCGTCACCAACTCCGGCAAGTACGACGGCCTGAATTACGCCGCCGCTGTCGACGCCGTGGCGGCCGACATGGAAGCCAAGGGCCTGGGCGAGAAGAAGGTCACCTTCCGCTTGCGCGACTGGGGCATTTCGCGCCAGCGCTACTGGGGCACGCCGATCCCGATGATCCACTGCGCCGACTGCGGCTCGGTGCCGGTGCCGGAAAAAGACCTGCCGGTGGTGCTGCCGGAAGACTGCGTGCCGGACGGCACCGGCAACCCGCTGAACAAGTACGAAGCCTTCCTGAAGTGCGACTGCCCGCAGTGCGGCAAGCCTGCGCGCCGCGAAACCGACACCATGGACACCTTCGTCGATTCGTCGTGGTACTACATGCGCTATACCTCGCCGGGTTCGAACAACGCCATGGTGGACGAGCGCAACGACTACTGGATGCCGATGGACCAGTACATCGGCGGCATCGAGCACGCCGTGATGCACCTGCTGTACGCGCGCTTCTGGACCAAGATCATGCGCGACTTCGGCCTGGTGAAGTTCGACGAGCCGTTCGTCAACCTGCTGACGCAGGGCATGGTGCTGAACGAGACCTACTACCGTGAAGACGCGGCGGGCAAGAAGACCTGGTACAACCCGGCCGACATCAACCTGACCACCGACGACAAGGGCCGCCCGCAAAGCGCGCTGCTGAAGGAAGACGGCCAGCCGGTGAACATCGGCGGCACCGAGAAGATGTCCAAGTCGAAGAACAACGGCATCGACCCGGCCGCGCAGATCGAGCAGTACGGCGCCGACACGGCCCGCCTGTTCACCATGTTCGCCTCGCCGCCCGAGCAGACGCTGGAATGGTCGGGCTCCGGCGTGGAAGGCGCGAACCGCTTCCTGCGCCGCGTGTGGGCCTTCGGCTATGCGCAGAAAGCGCGCATCGAAGCGGTGGGCGGCAGCGCCACCGTGTCGGCGGCCGTGGCCGGCGACGCGCAGAAAACCCTGCGCCGCGAACTGCACAAGATCCTGCAGCAGGCCGACTATGACCTGAAGCGCATCCAGTACAACACCGTGGTGTCGGCCTGCATGAAGATGCTCAACACCATGGAGTCGGCCAAGCTGGACGACAGCGCCGAATCCAACGCCGTGATCGCGGAAGGCTTCGCCATCTTCCTGCGCCTGCTCAATCCCGTGGCGCCGCACATCACCCACGTGCTGTGGGAAGAGCTGGGCTACGGCAAGGCGCTGGGCGACCTGCTGAACGCGCCGTGGCCGCAGGTCGATGCCGCCGCGCTCGAGCAGTCCGAGATCGAGATGATGATCCAGGTGAACGGCAAGCTGCGCGGCTCGGTGAAGGTGGCCAAGGGCGCCGACAAGGCCGCCATCGAAGCTGCCGCGCTGGCCGAGGAAAGCGTGCAGAAGTTCATCGAAGGCACGCCGAAGAAGGTCATCGTGGTGCCGGGCAAACTCGTCAACATCGTGGTGTAAGCATGCAGACCACCATCCATAACCTGAAACGCGGCGCCGGCGCGCTGCTGGTGGCGGCGGCGCTGGCCGGCTCGCTGTCGGCCTGCGGCTTCCACCTGCGCGGCTCGGGCGGCCACTACACGCTGCCGTTCCCGGCCATGTACGTCGGCCTGCCGGAATCGTCGCCGCTGGCGATCGATTTGAAGCGCAACATCCGCGTCAACGGCAACACGGTGGTGGTCTCCGATCCGGCCAAGGCCGACGGTGTGATCGAGGTGCTGACCGATCCGGAAAAGACCCGCACCAAGAGCATTCTGTCGCTGAACAACAATGGCCGCGTGCGTGAATACCTGCTGGCCTACACCATCGTGTTTCGCGTGCGCGACAAGCTTGGCAACGAGCTGCTGGCGCCCACCAGCATCAGCCTGAATCGTCCGATCACCTTCGACGAGACCCAGCTGCTGGCGAAGGAGCAGGAAGAGGCGTTGCTGTACAAGGACATGCAGACCGACCTGGTGCAGCAGATGATGCGCCGCATGGCCGCCATCAAGCCAGTGTCGCAGATGTCGATGGCGCCGGCCACGCCGGTTGCCGCGCCCAAGGAATAAACGGATGCGGAACAACGTATGCAACTGAGGCTGGACGCGCTGGACGGGCATTTGAGCAAGCCGCTGGCGCAGCTGTACGTCATCACCAGCGACGAGCATCTGCTGGCGCTGGAAGCGGCGGACAAGATCCGCCGCAGCGCGCGCGCGCAGGGTTATTCCGAGCGCGACGTGCTGACCGTCGAGCGCAGCTTCAAGTGGGGCGAGCTGCTGGCGGCGAACCAGGCGTTGTCCCTGTTCGGCGACAAGAAGCTGATCGAGCTGCGCATCCCGACCGGCAAGCCGGGCAAGGACGGCGGCGCGGCGCTGCAGAACTATGTGAAGGATCTGAGTCCGGACAACCTGACGCTGATCACGCTGCCCAAGCTGGACTGGCAGACGCAGAAGGCGGCCTGGGTGGCCAGCCTGCAGCAGGCCGCCGTGTACATCGACATTCCGAATGTCGAACGCGCGCAGCTGCCGGGCTGGATCGGCAACCGCCTGGCTGCGCAAGGCCAGAGCGCGGACCGCCAGAGCATCGACTTCATCGCCGACCGCGTTGAAGGCAATTTGCTGGCGGCGCACCAGGAGATACAGAAACTGGGCCTGCTGCACGAAGCGGGCAAACTGACATATGAACAAGTGCATGACGCGGTGCTGAACGTGGCGCGCTATGACGTGTTCAAACTGAGTGAAGCGATGCTGTCCGGCGATCCCGCGCGGCTGGTGCGGATGCTCGAAGGCTTGAAAGGCGAAGGCGAAGCGCTGCCGCTGGTGCTGTGGGCGGTGTCGGAGGAAATCCGCACGCTGCTCAAGCTGAAGGCCGGTACGGCGCAGGGACGGCCGCTGGGCGCGCTGCTCAAGGAGTACCGCATCTGGGGCCCGAAAGAGCGCATGATGGAACCGGCGCTGCGGCGCGTGTCGCTGCCGCTGCTGGAGGCTGCGCTGCAGGAAGCGGCGCAAATCGATAAGATGATCAAGGGCCTGCGCGCCAAGGCTTTCGCGGGCGACGCATGGGACGCAATGCTGCAGCTGGCGCTGAAGGTGGCGCGCGGCTGACAACCAACCGCAACGGCCGGGATCGGACCCGATGGTCTGACCCCGGACTTGCAGTGGTTTTCCGAGGGAATGTAATGGACATCACGCAATACATGGAACAAGTGGGCCGCCAGGCGCGCGCTGCATCGCGCGCCATGGCCCGCGCCGACAGCGCGCAGCGCAATCGCGCGCTGCTGCTGATCGCCGACGCGATCGAACGCGACGCGGCCGCCCTGCGCGCCGCCAACCAGCTGGACCTGGACGCGGCGTCCGCCGCCGGCATGGCGCCGGCGCTGCTGGACCGCCTGGCCCTGTCCGACAAGGCCATCGCCACCATGGTCGAAGGCCTGCGCCAGATCGTGGCGCTGCCGGACCCCATCGGCGAGATCAGCGGCCTGAAATTCCGCCCGAGCGGCATCCAGGTGGGCCAGATGCGCGTGCCGCTGGGCGTCATCGGCATCATCTACGAAGCCCGCCCGAACGTCACTGTGGACGCGGCCGGCCTGTGCATCAAGAGCGGCAACGCCACCATCCTGCGCGGCGGTTCGGAAGCGATCAATTGCAACCGCGCGCTGGCCAGGCTGGTGATGGAAGGCTTGCAGGGTGCCGGCCTGCCGAAAGACGGCGTGCAGGTGGTCGACACCACCGACCGCGCCGCCGTCGGCGCGCTGATCACCATGCCGCAGTATGTGGACGTGATCGTGCCGCGCGGTGGCAAGGGCCTGATCGCGCGCCTGATGAAGGAGTCCACCGTGCCGATGATCAAGCACCTGGACGGCATCTGCCACGTCTACATCGACGCCAAGGCCGACATGAAGAAGGCGCTGGACGTTGCCTTCAACGCCAAGTGCCAGCGCTACAGCCCGTGCAACACCATGGAAACGCTGCTGGTGGCGCGCGCCATCGCGCCGCAGGTGCTGCCGCAGCTGGCCAAGCTGTACGCGGCCGAGAAGGTGGAACTGCGCTGCGACCCCGAATCGTACAAGATCCTGGAAGGCTACCCGCACCTGGTGCACGCCACCGAGGAAGACTGGGCCACCGAATACCTGGCGCCGATTCTCGCCGTGCGGGTGGTGGACGGCATCGACCAGGCCATGGACCACATCAGCACCTGGTCGTCCAAGCACACCGAGTCGATCATCACCGAAGACTACAGCGACGCCATGCGCTTCCTGCGCGAAGTCGATTCGGCCTCGGTGATGGTGAACGCCTCCACCCGTTTCGCGGACGGCTTCGAGTACGGCCTGGGCGCCGAAATCGGCATCTCGAACGACAAGCTGCACGCGCGCGGCCCGGTTGGCCTGGAAGGCCTGACCTCGCTCAAATACGTGGTGTTCGGCCACGGCGAAGTACGCAAATAAGACGCAAATAAAAGGAAGCCTATGCTCTGGGTAAAAGCGTTCCACATCCTGTTCGTCGTGTCCTGGTTCTCCGGGCTGTTCTACCTGCCGCGCATCTTCGTCAACCTGGCGCTGGAGAAGGAAAGCGTGAGCAAGGAGCGCCTGCTGCTGATGGCGCGCAAGCTGTACCGCTTCATGATGATGCTGTCGGTGCCGGCGGTGCTGCTGGGCGCCTGGCTGCTGTGGCTACAGTACGGCGGCGGGGACAGCTTCAAGATGCCGGGCTGGATGCACGCCAAGCTGGCGCTGGTGATCCTGGCCATCGGCTACTCGCACGCCTGCGGCGCCATCCTGAAGAAGTTCGAACGCGGCGTGAACACCCGCAGCCATACCTGGTACCGCTGGTTCAATGAAGTGCCGGTGCTGCTGCTGCTGGCCATCGTCATCCTGGTCGTCGTCAAACCTTTCTAAGGAAGTCAACGCATGAGCAAAATCTGCCAATACTACTTTGCCCCGCATTCGCCGTGGAGCTACCTGGGCCACGAGCGCTTCGTGGCGCTGGCCAGGGCGCACGGTGCGCAGATCGACATCCGTCCCTTCGATCTGGGCAAGGTGTTTGGCGTGTCCGGCGGCCTTCCGCTGGCCAAGCGCGCGCCGCAGCGCCAGGCCTACCGCCTGGTGGAGCTGGCGCGCTGGTCCAAATTCCTCGGCGTGCCGATGAACGTGCAGCCCAGGTTCTTCCCGGTGTCGCCCGATGCGGCGGCCAAGCTGATCATCGCCGCGCGCCTGACGCACGGCGTGGACACGGCGCTGCAGCTGTCGGGCGCTATCATGCGCGGCCTGTGGGCCGAGGAGCGCAACATCGGCGACGAAGAGACGCTGGTGCAGATCGCCAACAGTTGCGGCCTCGATGGCCGCGCGCTGGCCAGATCGTCGGAGACGGCCAGCGTGCAGGCCGAGTACGACAAGAACACAGAGGAAGCCACCGCCGCCAATATATTCGGCTCGCCGTGGTACATCCTCGATGGTGAAAGTTTCTGGGGTCAGGACAGGCTCGATTTCCTCGAGCGCGCACTGGCCCCCTGAAGTACATCGTTCCGCGCAGGCGGAACGTTTTTTTTAAACGGATAAAAGGTACCCCTATGGCTTCCTATTTTTGCCCATGCCCGCGCGGCATGGAAGCGGCGCTGGCCGAAGAACTGACCGAAATCACGCAGCTGCCCGGCAGCACCCTGAAGGTGCACAACCAGGTGCCCGGCGGCGTGCACTGCTCCGGCGCGCTGGAAGACGCCTACCGCGTCAACCTGCATTCGCGCATCGCCTCGCGCGTGCTGATGCGCATGGCCGCCGGCGGCTACAAGAACGAGAACGACATCTACGACTTGACCCTGGCGCAGCCGTGGGAAGAATGGTTCGGCGTCGACCACACCATCCGCGTCGATGTGACGGCCGTGAAGTCGCCCTTGAAGAGCCTGGAATTCACCACGCTGAAGATCAAGGACGCGATCTGCGACCGCTACCGCGACATGTACGGTTCGCGCCCGTCGGTGAACACGCGCGAACCGGACATGCGCATCGTCGGTTTCCTGGACGCGCACCAGTACATCGTCTACCTGGATACCTCGGGCGAAGCGCTGTTCAAGCGCGGCTGGCGCGACGAAACGGGCGACGCGCCGCTGCGCGAAAACCTGGCCGCCGGCCTGCTGCGCGTCTCCGGCTGGAAGCCGGGCACGCCGCTGTTCGATCCGATGTGCGGCTCCGGCACCATCCTGTGCGAAGCGGCGCAGATGGTGCAGGGCATTCCGCCCGGCGCGCGCCGCCGTTTCGCGTTCGAGAAGTTCCACGACTTCCAGCCTGCGGTCTGGGCCGACATGAAGAACGCCATCAAGCCTAACCCGCTGCCGTCCGAACCGACCATTTTCGGCTCCGACATTTCGGGCGACATGGTGGCTATGACGCGCCACAACCTGAAGTGCGCCGGCATCATGTTCGACATTCCGCTCAAGCAGATCGAGGCGCAGGAAGTGAAGGCGCCGACCGAGCAGCCGGGCATCCTGCTGACCAACCCGCCGTACGGCGAACGCATCGGCGTGCGCGGCGACAGTAGCCTGCCGGAAGACGAACTGGCGACCTCGTTCTACTCGGCCTTCGGCACCACGCTCAAGCAGCGCTTCGCCGGCTGGACCGCCTTCCTGTTCACTGCCGACCTGGGCCTGCCCAAGCTGCTGCGGTTGAAGGAAGCGCGCAAGACGCCGTTCTTCAACGGCGCGCTGGAATGCCGTCTGTTCCGCTTCGACATGGTGGCCGGCTACAACCGCCGCGAAGAAGCCAAGCCGAAAGCACAATAAGCATTACCCGCCGCGCAGGTCCGGCGATGCCGGACCGGCGGCAGAACCGGACCTGACATGTTTCCTACGCCTCCCGCGAACCTCCCTCCCGATCCCGTCGCCGAGATCCCCCCGCCCGAACCGAGCCACGCCAAGCCGCTGAGCGCCTTCGCGCTGGCCATCGTGCTGGCGTCGCTG
Source organism: Massilia sp. NBRC 108631 (assembly GCF_059704565.1). Taxonomy (NCBI): domain Bacteria; kingdom Pseudomonadati; phylum Pseudomonadota; class Betaproteobacteria; order Burkholderiales; family Oxalobacteraceae; genus Massilia; species Massilia sp. NBRC 108631. The sequence continues at coordinate 22,152 of NZ_BAAKJE010000139.1, read as the reverse complement.
TCGATGCTGGGACCGTTCTCGATCGACGCCTACCTGCCGGCCTTCCCGAATATCCAGGCTTCGCTGCACGCCACGCCGCTGGAAGTGCAGCAAACCCTCACCGCCTACATGCTGGCCTTCGCCGCCATGGTGCTGTGGCACGGCGCGCTGGCCGACGCCTTCGGGCGCCGCAACGTGGTGCTGGTGTCGCTGGTGCTGTTCGCCATCGGCACCATGGGCTGCGCCGCCGCGCACTCGGTGCATTACCTGTGGTTCTTCCGCGTGCTGCAGGGCGTGTCGGCCGGGGCCGGCGTGGTGGTGGGGCGCGCCATCATCCGCGACCTGTACGCGGACGCGCCGGCCGCGCGCCTGCTGTCCATGGTCACCATGATCTTCTCGATCGCGCCGGCCATCGCGCCGGTACTGGGCGGCGTCATCGTCAAATACCTGGACTGGCGCGCCATCTTCCTGTTCCTGTTCATCTACACCGTGGGCCTGTTCCTGGTGTGCTACCGCCGCCTGCCCGAAACGCTGCCGCCCGGCCGGCGCCAGCCCTTCAATCCGCGCTACCTGGCGCGCAACTACCGCACCATCTTGACGTCGCCGCTGTTCCACCTGAAGTCCGGCGTGGTGGCGTTCAACTTCGCCGGCCTGTTCGTCTACATCACGGCGGCGCCGGTGATGCTGCCGCGCCACCTCGGACTCGGACCGGACCAGTTCGGCTGGCTGTTCATTCCCGCCGTGAGCGGCATCTTCCTCGGCGCGCTGGCGGCCAACCGCATCGCCGGCAAGATGAGCTTCGCGCGCCAGATCGGCATCGGCTTCTGCTTCCTGATCGCGGCGGCCAGCGTCAACGTCATCTACCATTGGTTCCAGCCGCCGTCGCTGCCGTGGAGCGTGGCGCCGCTGTTCTTCTACACCTTCGGCATGTCGGTGGTGGCGCCGGCGGCCACCTTGCTGGGACTGGATCTGTTCCCGCATATTCGTGGTACGGTAGCATCTTGCCAGTCATTCGCCACCACCTTGCTGGGCGCCGTGGTGGCCGGCGCCATCGCACCGGTGCTGTCGGACTCCGTGTTGTGGCTGGCATACGGGCAGTTGGCGTTCACCGTGACGGCGCTGGCATTGTGGTTGACGGCGCGCTATTACCGGAGCATGCTGTCAGCCCAACAGGCGGGCGGATAGTTATCGGCAAGGAAGTGTGATAAGTTTAGGAAGAAATTTTAATTGCCGATAAGTTATCTAAGTTGTTTATGCTACTATCGCTTCCCGAGTGCCTGATTTTTCTACAGTTTTCTACAGTTGGTTAAATATTAATGCGGTGGCGCCCTGCCGTTGAGCGCCTCTCAACTTCGATAAAGTTCCTTGGCGGCAATGCGTGATACGATGCATCAATCAGACCATGATATTCGCAATCGCTTGCTGATTGCCCGTCTGCCGGCCATGCCGCAGATACTCATCAAGTTGATAGAGCACTTGCAGGCCGACGACGCCGGCATGCCGGAGCTGGCCGCGCTGATTGCCAAGGACGCCGGCATGACCAGCAAGATCCTGTCGGTCGCCAACAGTTCCGCCTACCACCGCAACAACCGCGCCGTGGGGCTGGAGCAGTCGCTGGTATCGCTCGGCACGGACATGATCAAGACGCTGGTCATCAGCGAATCGGTATTTCAGACATTTAACAGTTTCCCCCATTCCGGCAGCACCGACCTGCGCAGCTTCTGGAAAAGCTCGCTGACCACCGCCGTCATCGCGCGCGACATCGCCAAGCAGCTCGAGTACCCGCACGCCGAAGAAGCCTACCTGGCCGGCCTGCTGCACAACGTCGGCCGCCTGGCGCTGCTGGCCACCGCGCCGAAAGAATACGCCTTCAACTTCACCGCGCGCGACGACGAAGACCTGTGCGCGGTGGAGCAGCGCACCCTGCAGATCACGCACTCCGAAGCGGGCGCCTGGCTGATCGAGCGCTGGAACCTGGACTCCTTCCTGGCCGACAGCGTGCTGTACCACCACGAGCCGGTGGCGCGCCTGGAAGCGGCCCATCCGCTGATCCGCATCGTGCGCCTGGCGCACCTGCTGTGCAGCCATGAGGACGAGGACGAGGCCATCGAGGCGGCCGCCGGCCTGTGCGCCATCGGCAGCGACGCGCTGCACGTGATCTGCCACGCCGCCGCGCGCCAGGTGGAAAAGTCGGCCGCCTACCTCGGCATCGAACTGGCCGGCGCGGACGACATCGTGGCGCCGGTCGCCTACGCGCCGCCGCCGCCGGTGGACCCGGTGCAGCAGCGCCTGTCCGAGGAGGTGCGCAACATGGTGCTGGTGTCCGAAATGGGCCAGACCTTCGCGCGCCAGACCGGCGAGACCGGCATGCTGGAAGCGATGACGCGCTCGGCGCGCATCCTGTTCGACTTCGACAATACCGTGATCCTGCTGGAGAACCCCACCGGCCACGCCCTGGTGGGCATGGCGGCGGGCGAGCAGCAGCAGCGCCTGGCCGAATTCTCGATCCCGCTGGCCAAGGGCGGCACGGTAGCCGACGCCGCGCGCGAGCGCCGCGTGGCTTACCTGAGCCAGGCCGGGCAGGGTGCGGCGCCGGTCGGCATCTCGGAAGAGCAGCTGTTCCGCATCCTCGGCACCGAGAGTTTCGTGTGCGTGCCGCTGGTGGCCGGGCAGCGCTGCCTGGGCGTGCTGGTGGGCGGCGCTGCGGCCTGGCAGCTGCCTTCGTACCACAAGCGCGAGCGCTTCCTGCAGGCCTTCGGCAACCAGGCTGCCGCCGCGCTGGAAACCCAGCTCTCCGAACGCGGCCACGCGCGGCGCCAGATCGCCCACGTGGCCGAGGAATACCGCGAGGCCTCGCGCCGCGTGGTGCACGAGGTCAACAACCCGCTGTCCATCATCAAGAACTACCTGTCGGTGCTGGACACCAAGCTGGCGCGGCGCGAGCCGGTGGTGGGCGAGATGTCCATCCTGAACGAGGAGATCGACCGGGTCGGCGCGCTGATCAACGGCCTGGCCGACCTGCAGCCGTCCGACGGCAACCGCGTGACCGACGTGGCGCGCGTGGTGGACGACGTGCTGCGCCTGTTCCGCGCCACCGACTTCGTGCCGGCCTCGGTGCAGATCCTGGTGCGCATGCAGGACGAGCCGGCCGAGATCGAGGGCGACGCCGACATCCTGAAACAGATCCTGGTCAACCTGGTCAAGAACGCGGTCGAAGCGCTGCCGGACGGCGGCCGGATAGAGATCGCCAACCGCGGCCATGTGAACCGCGAGCGCAGGCTGTACCTGGAGCTGGTGATCGGCGACAATGGCCCCGGTTTGTCGACCGAGGTGCTGGCCAACCTGTTTACGCCGGTGCGCAGCAACAAGGAGGGCAAGCACCACGGCCTGGGCCTGTCTATCGTGCACAGCCTGGTCAAGAAGCTGGACGGCATGATCACCTGCCGCAGCGGCAAAGCCGGCACGACTTTTGAAATCCTGCTGCCCGTGAGGGGCGGCAACAACCTCACCGCCGGCGCGCAATCGCGGGCGATGGATTCTGTATGAAAGACGCGATGAACTCGCCCTACGCTGCCGGCGCCCAAACCCCGCTCCCGGCAACCGACGCCACGAGTGCAACCGCCGCCGTACCCCTGGCGAGCGATTTCTGTCCCCGCCTGCTGCTGGTGGATGACGAGCCACGCCTGCTGTCTTCCCTGTACGAACTGCTGCGCGACCGCGACTACCAGCTGGTGACCGCCACCTGCGGCAGCGAAGCGCTGGCCCAACTGACCAAAATGAAGTTCGACCTGGTGCTGCTGGACCTGCGCCTGCCCGACATGAGCGGGCACGAGATCATGGACTTCATGAACGGCAAGGGCATCGACAGCGACGTGATCGTGATGAGCGGCGACGTCGGCATCGAAGCGGCGATCGGCGCGCTCAAGCGCGGCGCCTACGACTACCTGCGCAAGCCCTACAGCCGCGAAGAACTGCTCAAGACCGTGGAAAACGCGCTGGCGCAGCGCCGCCTGGCGGTGGACAACGAGCGCATCGCCGAGCGGCTGGAAACCTCCGAGCGCATGTACCGCAACCTGGTGGACAGCTCGCCGGACATCATCTACACGCTGAACCAGGATGGCCACTTTACCTTCGTCAACGACCGCGCCTACCAGCTGCTGGGCTTCACGCGCGAAGAACTGCTGGGACGGCACTACTCGGTGCTGATCCACGACGAGGACCTGGAGCGCGCGCGCTACGTGTTCAACGAGCGCGGCGGCGAACGCAGGGTCGATGAACGCACTTCGCGCAACGTCGAGCTGCGCCTGAAGTGCAAGGGCAACGGCATCGAGCGCACCTTCAGCAACACCTTGATGACGATGCCGATGAACGCCATCGGCGTGCACACCCCGGAGCATGCGCGGCAGGAGCACTACGGCATCTACGGCGTGGCGCGCGACATCACCGACCGCAAGCGTGCCGAGGAAGTGATTTCCTACCAGGCCTACCACGACATCCTGACCGACCTGCCGAACCGCATGCTGTTCAAGGACCGCCTGGGCCTGGCGGTAATCCAGGCCAAGCGCAAGCTTACCGAACTGGCCGTGATGTTCGTCGACCTGGACCGCTTCAAGCTGGTCAACGACACGCTGGGCCACGTCAAGGGCGACGAGCTGCTGCAGCAGGCCGCGCTGCGGCTGAAGGAATGCCTGCGCAAGGGCGACACGCTGGCGCGCCAGGGCGGCGACGAATTCACCATCGTGCTGCCGGAGCTGCGCGACCGGGGCGACGCCAAGGTGATTGCCGAGAAGTTCCTGGAAAGCCTGCAAAAGCCATTCGACCTGGACGGCCACCAGGTGCACATCTCGGCCTCGATCGGCATTGCCGTGTATCCAAGCGACGGCGAGAGCATCGACGAGCTGCTGCGCCATGCCGACATCGCCATGTACCAGGTGAAAGCGCTGGGCAAGAACGGCCACAGCTTCTATCACAACTCCATGCTGGACATGTCGCACCAGAAGATCGCGCTGGAGCAGGCGCTGCGCCGCGCGCTGGAGCAGAACGAGCTGGAAATGTATTACCAGCCGCAGATCGACGTGGCCACCGGCCGCATCATCGGCGCCGAGGGGCTGATGCGCTGGAACCATCCGCAGCGCGGCCTGCTGTCGGCCGGCGAGTTCCTGCCCTTCGCCGAAGAGAACGGCCTGATGCTGCCGATCTCGGACTGGATGCTGGGCGCGCTGTGCCGCGACCTGCTGCAGTGGAACGCGAACGGCGGCGAAGCGCTGCGCCTGTCGCTGAACCTGTCGCCGCAATACCTGGACCGGGGCGACTTCTTCGAGAAAATGCGCGGCGCGCTGACGCGCTACGGCATTTCGCCGGCGCAGATCGAGGTGGAGATCACCGAGAACATCTGCATCCGCAATCCGCTCTACGCCATCGAGCAGCTCAACAAGCTGTGCCAGCTGGGCGTGTCGGTGGCGATCGACGACTTCGGCACCGGCTATTCCTCGCTGTCCTATCTGCACCGCTTCCCTATCCACACCATCAAGATCGACCAGAGCTTCGTCAAGGAAATCCACGACGAGCAGGGCCACTATCCGGTGATCCTGGCCATCATTTCGATCGCGCGCGGCCTCGGCCTGCACCTGGTGGCCGAAGGCGTGGAGACCGAGATCCAGGCGCGCTACCTGCAAGCCAACGGCTGCACCACCATGCAGGGCTACCTCTACCACCGGCCGATTTCGCTGACCAGCTTCATCGGCGTGCTGCAGCAGCAGGCGCCCGAGCATGCGCGCGCCGACGCGCTGGTCCAGCACGAAGCGGTCATCGCGGCCTTCCAGGCCTGACGCGGCGGAACCGGCCATGCAGAAATTTTCCGCTTCGGAAGCGCACGCCCCTGGCGCCGGCACCGGGCCGGAGAACTACACCGCTGAATTCCTGCGTGTGAAAGACCTGGCCGAGCGCGGCGTGGCCAACGCCCAGCACAGCCTGGGCTTCATGTACTTCAACGGCCAGGGCGTGGAACAGAGCTATGAGCTGGCCGTGGCCTGGTACCGCCAGGCCGCCAACGCGGGCCTGGAGCACGCGCAGTACAACCTGGGCGTGATGTGCCAGAAAGGGCAGGGCCTCAAGCAGGACCTGGCCGAGGCGGCGCGCTGGTACCAGCTGTCGGCCGAGCAGGGCTACGCCGCTGCGCAATACAACCTTGGCTGGATGTACGCCAAGGGCCATGGCCTGCAGCAGGATACGCAGCAGGCCATGCACTGGTTCAGCAAGGCCGCCGAGCAGGGCGACGCGGGTGCGCAGAACAACCTGGGCATGATGTACGACACCGGCAAGGGCGTGCCGCAGGACTTCAGGCAGGCCATCGCCTGGTACCGCAAGGCGGCCGAGCAGGGCTACGCGCGCGCCCAGTTCAATCTCGGCCTGCGCTATGACAACGGGCAGGGCGTGGCCAAGGACGTGAACCAGGCCATGTCCTGGTACCGCAAGGCCGCCAAGCAGGGCTACGCGCCGGCGCAGTTCAACCTGGCGCTGCGCTACGACAAGGGCGACGGCGTGCCGCAGGACACCCAGCAGGCCATCCAGTGGTACCGCTGCGCGGCCGAGCAGGATCACGCCAGTTCGCAGTTCAACCTGGGCCTGATCTACGACAATGGCGGCGGCAGCGGAGCTGGCGAGCCTGTCCCGCGCGACGAGCAGAAGGCGCTGCACTGGTACCGCAAGGCCGCCGCGCTGGGCCATGCCGCTGCGCAGAACAACCTCGGTCTGCGCTACGACCATGGCCAGGGCGTGCCGCAGGATTACGAACAGGCGCAGCACTGGTACCGCATGGCCGCCGAACAGGGCTACGCCGCCGCGCAATACCATCTTGGCCTGCTGTACGACAATGGCCACGGCGTGGTGCAGGATGTGCAGGAAGCCGTGTTCTGGTACCGCAAGGCAGCCGACCAGGGCCACCTGCGCGCGCAGTTCGACCTCGGCCTGCGCTATGAAACGGGACGCGGCGTGCCGCAGGACGGGCGCAAGGCCATCGCCTGGTACCGCAAGGCGGCCGAGCAGGATTACGCGGCGGCGCAGTACAGCCTGGGCCAGCTGCTCGACAGCGACGACAGCCCGGCGCCGGACAGCGTGCAGGCCGGCCTGTGGTACCGCAAGGCGGCCGAGCAGGGCCACGCGCTGGCGCAGTTCGCGCTGGCGCTGCGCTACGACACCGGGCACGGGCTGCTGCGCGACTACGGCGAGGCGCTGGCCTGGTATCAGAAGGCGGCCGCGCAGGGGCATGCGCGCGCGCAGTTCAACGTGGGATTGATGTATTACAGCGGGCAGGGCACCGCGCCGGACATGGCGCAGGCATGGCTATGGCTGTCGATGGCCGATCGCGGCGGCGTCAGCGCCGCCGCGCGCTATCTGCAAAACGCCGCCGGCCGCATGGACCCGCCCCAGCTGGCGCTGCTGCGCGAGCGCGTCGAGCTGTTGCCAGCACCGGCCTAGGCGCAGGCGGCTCCTGCGGGCTAGCGCGGAGCGCGTAACCCGCCATCGCCCGGCGCGCGTCCGAACTGCTTCTCCAGCCAGTCAAACGCATCATCCTGCTCCTGTTGCGGAAACACGTGCCCGCCCGGCAGCATGCGCGCCTCGAATTTGTCCTGTGCGCCCCAGGCCCGCCACACCTTCTCCATCTTGCCGAACGCCTGCTGCACCGACGCGGCGGGGAACAGCCTGTCCTGCGCGCCAGCGAAGAACATCGCCGGCTTGGGCGCGGCCAGGCTGGCCACGTCCGGAAAATCCATGTGCCGCAGCAGGCCGGGATGCAGCATATTCCAGGCCGAACTCCCGCGCAGCTGGTTATTCCCCGGCACCATCAAGCCCTCCGTGGTGGCCATCCAGTTGGCCGCCACCACGGCCGTCACCGCGTCCGACAGCGCCGCCACCTGCCAGGCCCGGAACGCGCCCATGGAAAAGCCTATCGCCGCCACCCTGCGCGCATCCACCTCCGGCCGCGAGGCCAGGAAGGCCGCCGCGCGCGCGTCCTCGGCGGCCATGATGCCGGCCAGCGAACTGCCCAGGTTGAAGGCGTTGGCGGCCAGCGCCTGCTGCGTGTCGCCCGTCAGCGGCCCCCGGTCGCCCCAGCCCAGCGCGTCCACCGCCAGCACCACGTAGCCGCGCCTGGCCAGCGCGTCGCCCGGATAGCGGCCGGAGAAGTGCTTGTCGGCCCAGGCCTGCGAGGACGCCAGGCGCGCCTTGTCCTGTTCCGAATCCTGCGGCGTGTCGCCCCAGGGCCGGATGGCCTTCTCCTTGCCGATGTCGAACTTGCCGCCATGGTCGTGCAGCATCAGCGCGGCGGGGAATGGTCCGGCGCCCTTCGGCACCAGCATCAGCGCACGCACGCGGCTCTCGGCGCTCAGGTTGAACACCACCTGGCGCGCCACGTAGCTGCCCCGGTCGGTCTCGGCGATCGCCTGCGGCTGGAAGGGCGTGTTGTCGGGCGCCTGCAGGGTGAGTTCCCACAGTTTGGCGCGGCCGGTGCTGCGCCAGGCCGGCAAGTCTTTCACCTGCGGCGACCAGGCCATGGGAAAGGCCAGCTTGGCCTTCAGCGCCTGCTGGAACACCGGCATGTTGTCGGCCACGCCGGCGCGCTGGTAGTCTTGCTGGTGATCGTGCTGGAGCGCCTGCTGGTCCTGCGCCGCGGCCGGCAGCGCCAGGCCTGCCGCCAGCAGCACGGCGCTCAGATTCGGGAACGATATAGGCATATTTGTAACATCCTGAAAAATTGCCACGCAACAAATGCAAGAATAGTAACCTTGGACTTCTTTTATTGAAAGGACGTGTCATGCTGAAACAAGTGCTTCCCGTGCTGTGCCTGATTTTGCCAGCCGCTTCGGCTTGGGCGCAAACCGAAGCGACGCCGCCGGCGGTCCAAACGGAGGCTGCGGCCGGCGCCGAGGCCGAGGCCGTGCCGGAAAAAATCCTGGTGGTGGGACAGAAGCCGGGACCGGGCTTGTGGAAGGTGAGCAAGGATGGACACGTGCTGTGGGTGTTCGGCACCTATTCGCCGCTGCCCCAGAAAATGGAATGGCGTTCGCAGCAGGTTGAATCGGTGCTGTCCCAGTCGCAGGAGTACCTGACGCCGCCCGGCGCGTCGGCCAGCGTCGGCTGGCTGCGCGGCCTGACGCTGCTGCCAAGCCTGATCGGCGTGAAGAAGAATCCCGACGGCGCCACCCTGAAGGACGTGCTGCCGGCCGACGTCTACGCGCGCTGGCTGCCGCTGAAAGCCAAATACCTGGGCGACAACGACAGCATCGAGCGTGAGCGCCCCATCTTCGTTGCCGAAACCCTGTTCCGCGCCGGCATGCAGCAGGCCGGCCTGTCCAAGGGCTACGAAGTGGGCCGCAAGCTGGACGGCATCGTCAAGCAGCACAACATCAAGGTCGTCAAGACCGGCATCCAGCTGCCGACGGACGACGCCTCCGGCATGATGAAGGACTTCAAGAAGTCGCAGCTGGCCGATGTCGCCTGCTTCTCGAAGACGCTGGAACGCCTGGAAAGCGACCTTGACGCCATGCGCGTGCGCGCCAACGCGTGGGCCAAGGGCGACCTGGAAGCGATCCAGAAGTTGAGCTTCCCCGACCAGGAAACCGAATGCGGCGACGCCATGCTGAACGCCGAATTCGCCAAGAGCCGGCCCGGCTTCCAGAACGTGAAGGAAAGGATGCAGGTCGCCTGGGTGACGGCCGCCGAGAAGGCGCTGGCCACCAACAACAGCACCTTCGCCACCCTGCGCCTGGCCGACATACTCAAGCCGGATGGCTACCTGGCCGCGCTCAAGGCCAAGGGCTACACCGTGGAAAGCCCGGACTGAGCGGCCCCGCGCAAGGCATTGCCAACGCCGCTGCGCCCCCTTAGCATAGCGCCTTCGGCGGCAACGGCGCTGCTTGAAAATAAGACAAGGGGACGTGAATGAAACGATACGGCAAGCTGGCCATCATGGTGATGGCGGCGTGGGCATGCGCGGGCGCGGGCATGCATGCACAGGCGCAGGAGGCCGCGGGCGGCGCCAGCGTCTGGGCCGGCAAGAAGTCGTCCTGGCTGGCGCTGCGGGGCGGCCAGCGCGACGAAGTGTTCCGCTTCGCCGAGCAGTACAAGCAGTACCTTGCCGTGGCGCGCAGCCCCTACACCGCCACGGCCGAAGCGATCCGCCTGGCCAAGGCGGCCGGCTTCGCCGAACTGACCCGCCCCGACCAGGTGAAACCGGGTGCGCGCCTGATCCTGCCCGCGCGCGACCGCGCCGTGGTGCTGGCGGTGGTAGGCCAGCAGCCGCTGGTGTCCGGTTCGCACGTGGTGGGCACCCACCACGACAGCCCGCACATCGCGCTCAAGGCGCGCCCGGTGAACGGCGCCGCGCGCGACGGCCTGGCCGTGTTCAACACCGTCTACTACGGCGGCATCAAGAAATACCAGTGGGCCAATGTGCCGCTGGCGCTGACCGGGCGCATCGACACCACCGACGGCCGCACCATCGCCGTCTCGATCGGCTTCGATGCGGCAGATCCGGTGTTCGCCATCGGCGACGCGGCGCCGCACGCGGACAAGGAACTGCGCAACCGCAGCTACACCGAAGTGTTCAAGGGCGAGGAACTGGACCCCGTGGCGGGCAGTATCCCTGGCGAGAAAGCCAGCGTGGTGGCCGAAGTGCTGCGCGCGCTGAAGGAGAAATACCGCATCCAGGAAGAAGACTTCGTCAGCGCCGACCTGCACCTGGTGCCTGCAACGCAGCCGCGCGACGTGGGCATAGACCGCGGCCTGGTGGGTTCCCACGGCCAGGACGACCGCCTGAGCACCTACTGCGCGCTGCGCGCCTTGCTGGACCTGGACGGCGCACCGGCGCAAACGGCCATCGCCTACCTGTCCAATTTCGAGGAAGTCGGCTCGGTCAACAATACCGGCGCATCGTCGCAGCTGCTGAACACCGCCTACGCACGCCTGGTGAGCGGCCAGAAGGGCGCGCAGTACAGCGAGATCGATCTGCGCACGGCCTTGCGCCACGCGCAGGTGGTCAGCGCCGACACCAACGATGGCTTGTCGCCGCTGTTCCCGGAAGCGTCCGAGGCAAGCAACGCCGCCCGCATCGGTTTCGGCGTGACCATCAAGCGCTACGGCGGCGGCTTCGACGCCAACTCCGAGTACACCGCCAGGATACGCGGCATCCTCGACCAGGCGTCCATCCCGTGGCAAACCCATACGCCCAAGGTGGATGTGGGCACCGGCGGCACCATCGGCCGCTTCATGTCGCAGCAGGAGATGGAAGTGATCGACATGGGCGTGCCGCTGATTAGCATGCACTCCACCTTCGAGATGGCGAGCAAGGTGGATGTGTGGAACTTCTACCGCTTCATGAAGGCGTTCTACGCCGCCAGGTAAGCGGCGGCATCAAACCCGGATCAAGCGGTATCAAGCGGTATCAAGCGGTATCAAGTGAAATCAGGCCCGGCGCGCCATCGGCAGCGCCGCGTGCCTGGTCCGTGCCGGCACCGCCGGCGCCGCGCTGACAGCCGCTCCGGGCGAGGTTTTCCGCGCGTCCGCCTGCGGCGGCAGCTTGAACACTTCCAGCGCCTTGGCCACTGCTTGCGCCTGCGTGTCGAGCACGGCGGTGGCGGCCGAGGCTTGCTCCACCATCAGCGCGTTCTGGTGCGTTACCTCGTCCAGTTGGACGATCGCGTCCTTCACCTGGCTAATGCCGGTGCTCTGCTCGCGGGTTGAATGGCTGATGTCGCCCATGATACCGGCCACCCGGCCGATGGCCGCGATCACCGCATCCATATCCTTGCCGGCCGTGCCGGCGATGTCTGCGCCGGCCGCTATCTTGCCGGCCGAAGCGTCGATCAGCGCCTTGATGTCCTTGGCCGCCGCCGCGCTGCGCTGCGCCAGGCTGCGCACCTCGCCGGCCACCACGGCGAACCCGCGCCCGCTCTCGCCGGCGCGCGCCGCTTCCACCGCCGCATTGAGCGCCAGGATATTGGTCTGGAAAGCGATGCCGTCGATCAGGCTGACGATGTCCACGATCTGGCGCGAAGAGCTGCTGATGTCGTTCATGGCCACCACCACCTGCGCCACCGCCACGCCGGTGCGCTCGGCCAGCGCGGTCGCCTCGCTCGCCACGCCGCTGGCGGCGTTCACGTTGTCCGCCGTCTGGCTCACGGTGCCGGTGATGTGGCCCATATTGGCCGACGTCTGTTCCAGGTTGGACGCCTGCGCCTCGGTGCGCGCCGACAGGTCCGCATTGGCGCTGCGCACCTGGGTGGTGGTGCTGCGCGTGAGCGCGAAGTTGCCACGGATATCGACCAGGATGGAGGCCAGGTTCAGGTTCAGCTGGCGGATGAATGCCTGCAGCTGGCCCAGTTCATCGTGCCGGTCCACCGCCATGCGGGTGGTCAGGTCGCCGCCCGCCAGGATGCGGGTGGCGTTGATGCTGGCCTGCACCGGCGCCACGATGGCCTGGTGCAGATTGCGCCAGCCGTACAGCGCCATCAGCGCCATCAGCAGCGCCTGCAGGTGCAAGGCGCGTTCGCCATACGGCAGCACGGCATGGGCCGCCATCGCCAGCGCCAGCAGCGTCATGCCGCCGAAGCACAGCGCCAGGCGCTGCGCCAGCGTGATGTCGCGCAGCGCATTGGCCAGCTTGCGCCAGCCGCGCGCCGCAGCGGCGCCGCGCACGATGCTGATGCCGTCCGGGTTGCCGCCCTTGACGCTGCGGTACAGCTGCTCGGCGTCCTGGATCTGCTGGCGCTTGGGCTTGGTGCACACCGACATGAAGCCGGTCGCCGCGCCTTTCTCTATCACCGGCGTGACGTTGGCGATGCACCAGAAAAAGCCGCCGTCCTTGCGGCCGTATTTCACCAGGCCGCGCCACGGTTCGCCGGACAGCACGGTGCGCCACATGTCCGCGTCCACTTCCGGCGGCATGTCGGCATGGTACAGCGCATTCTGCGCGCGCCCGGCCAGCTCCTCGTCGGCAAAACCGCTGGCGTGCATGAAGGTGGAGTTGGCGTAGGTAAGGCGCCCCTTCAGATCCGTGGTGGTGACGATGGGCTTGCCGTCTTCAAGGACGGTCTCGTGGCCGGCCGCTTGCGGTGTGCTGCGCATGTGCAATCCTGTGCATGGAGTTGACGAAAGGTGGCCTGCATACTAACAGATTCAAGTGTCAACTATTTCCCAGTGGCATGGTTACAACAGTGCGTGGTTCAGCTCATTTTCTTTGTGCCGGCTTGACGCGCGCGCCGGCCAGCTGCGCCACACCGGCCAGCGTGGTTTGCGCCGCGTTCAGGCCTAGCAGGAAGTCCTTGTCCGAAAAGTTCGCGTACAGGTCGGTGGGCTGGTGCCAGTGCGGATTCCAGCCGGCGCCGATCTGTTGTCCGCGCTCGTTCTCGCGCAGCGAAATCGATGGCACCAGGTCCATGAACGGCGTGGAGTCGGTGTTGGTCATATGGAAGCCGACAGCCGCCGGGTAGTGGGTGGCGTACTTGTCGTTGGCGGCGCGGAAGGCCCAGGCCAGCTTGGCCGAGGCGTCCGCCTGTTTCGACTGCGACTGGTACTCGATGTTTACGTCCGCCTCCGCGCGCTGCTCCTTCGGCGCGCTGTACACCGGCTGGCCCTTCGCGTCCAGCACCGGCTTGCCCGCCGCGTCCAGCTTGGGCACAGGCATGCCATGGTCGAACAGCATCATGTCGTGCTGGATCATGCCCAGCCACTTCGGTTCAGGATACTTGCCCGATCCCGGCGGCGATTCCACGCCCTGCAGATGCTGGCGCTGCGCCACGTAGGCGCTGGCGCCGTTCAAGCCGGTCTCCTCGTTGTTCCACAGGATGAAGCGGATCGAGCGGTCCGTCTCCACGCCCGGTGCGCTGAAGATGCGCGCCAGCTCCATCACCAGTGCGGTGCCGGAGCCGTCGTCATTGGCCGCCTCGCCGAAGCCGATGCCGTCCATGTGCGCGCTGACGATGTACATTTCGCCCGGATGCGTGCTGCCTAGCTTTGTGCAATAGACGTTCTCGCGCAGCGAGGTGCCCAGCGGCGTCGGCTCCGCATTGATCGCGCGCAGGCGTTCGTCGGGCTGCAGCATGGGATCGTTGTTCACGCCGATGGGCGCGCGCTTGCCGAACAGCGTGCTGCCACCCTGGCCCGGCGGCCCGCCCGCGCCGCCGCCGGCCTGCACCGCAGGCTTGCCGCGCACCGCCGGTTCCGTGAACTGGTACTGCACCCGTTCGGTGTTGGTGCAGCCATAGGACTTCAGCTGCGCCTCGATCCAGTCCAGCGCCTGGCGGTTACGCTCCGTGCCCTGGCGCCTGTCGCCGAAACGGGTCAGGCTCTTGATGGTGGCCTTGTACTTTTCCAGGTCCAGCTGATTGACCAGCGCGGCGACCGGATCGGCGGACGCCGCCGGTGCTGCTGCCGGGGGCTGCGCGGCGGCGTGCGGGACGGCGAATGTGAACGACATGGCCAGCGCGGCAAGGCCGGCGTTGCGGGTGGAAATCGGCGTCATGCAAAGTCCTCGGATCGGGGGAAATACCGGCCATCATGGCAGATCCGCAAATGGAGCGCAAACCAGCGATTCAGGTTGAATTGGCGCATGTTCTCACCTACTCTGGAAGCTCGCATCCGGCCACCCTGATAGATCGGAGTGAGAACATGCTGACAAAGTACGCCGAGAGTTTGAACGAATGGCGCAGTTGGAGCGCGCTGGCCAGGCAGCAGACCGGCAAGAGTGTCATGACGCAGCTGCGCGAGATCCACGCCCTGCGCAGCATGGGCGGCCGATGCGGCATGTCCGACTACTACTGCTACAAACTGTACGACGACAGCTACCAGCTGGGGCGCGGCGCGCGCGACTACCTGGGCTGGCGGCTGGAGTCCAGCCTCGGGATGGCGCTCAATCCGCGCCACGCGGTCCTGCCGGCCTGGGACAAGCTTGCGTTCACGGCGCTGGCCGGCGCCGCAGGATTGCCCGTCGTACCGCTGCGGGCCTACTATCACAGCGCGGCGCTTGTGCCGCCGAGCCATGGCGAGCATCTGAAGACGCCAGCCGAAGTGGGCGCCTTCCTGCGCAACCCTGCCAATTTCCCGCTGTTCGCCAAGCCCGCTTTCTCGCAGCAAGGGAAGGGCGCCGAATACTTGTCTGGCTACGACCGGGAAATCGACGCGCTGCAGATCCTTGGCGGCGCCACCGTGGCGGTGGACGACTTCCTGCGCCGCCTCACCGTCAGCATCGATCCTCGCTATCACCGTCCCGAGTGCGGCTTCGTGTTCCAGTCGCCGCTGGCGCCCGCGCCGGAAATCCACGCGCTGACCCACTGGGCCGCCATCTGCGGCGTGCGCGTCATCTGCCTGAACGGACCGGAAGGCGCCAGGCCCATCGCCGCGCTGTGGAAAATCGCCGTGCCGCCCAACCACGTCGACAACTTCAGCAAGGGCAAGTACGGCAACCTGCTGGCCAGCGTCAACCTGGCCGACGGCAGCGTCACCCGCACGCTGACGGCGTTTTGGCCCAACACCTCCGTCCACCTCGCGCACCCGCTCACCGGCGCGCGGCTGGAAGGGTTCAGGGTGCCGGGCTGGGAGCAGGTGCTGGAGGCATGCCGCCAGGGCGGCGCGTGCTTCCCGCTGATGCGCATCCACCACTGGGATTTCGCCCTGACCGACAAGGGGCCGGTGATACTGGAACTGAACGACCTGGGAATGACCATCGGCCCGCAAATCCACGGACGCGGCCTGCTGACCGAAGAAATGCGCGCTTTCCTGCGGCGCCACGCCAACCTGGACGCACATCCGTGGATCAAGGCGCTGTAGCGCGCTTGCGCCGGCCCGGCTGCCAAATTGCCAAATGGCACACAAAAGCCGCGTAGAATGCAGTTTTGGCAATTCGGGATTATTTCATGACGAAAAGAAGCATAGCCGCATTCCTGTTTGCGGCCTTGGTTCCGCTGTACGCATGCCAAGCTCACAACGCGACCGCACCGGCACCGCAGGGCACTTCTGCGCTTCTGACGCCTGAAATCGGCGGAATCAAGCAAGTCGTGCAAATAACGACGGATGATCCCGGCAAACCCGTTCTCCTGTTTCTATCCGGCGGCCCCGGAAGTTCCATGATGAACAACGCCGCCTCCTACACCAATATCTTGAGAGAACGATTCACTATCGTTCAATGGGACCAGCGGGATGCCGGCAAGACCTTCAAACTGAATCCCTCACCCGTCCAGCCGAGCGTGGCGCAGATGGAACGCGATACGTTTGAAGTCATCGAGTTCCTCAGAAAAGAGCTGAAGCAGGAGAAGATCTATCTGTTGGGCAGTTCCTGGGGAAACGTCCTGGGATTCCAGATGGTCCGTAACCATGCCCATCTGCTGCACGCGTACTTCGCGGTTAACCCTGTAGTCAGCCAACTGGCAAGCGAGAAAGAATTGCTGGCGACCTTGAAGACCCACTTCGCGGAAGATTCCGTGGCGAGCGCAGAACTGGCCAAGGTCAATATCCCATTCAAGAATGACGAAGACTTGCTATACCTGAGGAAATGGCTCTTCTACAAAGAAGGTAAAAAGCAGGTAACAAGCAATGAATTCCGAACCGGCTTTCTCCATTGGTCGAAGAACTGGTCTCCGGTATGGAATGAAGTGATGAATATCGATTTGCCCAAGACCTTGGGGCGAGTTGAAATCCCCATCTACTTCTTCGTTGGCAAGAACGACATCCAGACATCCACCCGAATCACGACAGAGTATTACGAGAGACTACGGGCTCCGAAGAAGGGCCTGTTCTCATTCGAAAATTCAGGACATCAGATTCATCACGATGAGCCGGAGAAGTTTCAGCAGGCATTACTCCGGGCGTTGTAGGAATCGCTTGCGGGTTTGCCAACAGCGTGCAAACCCGCGTAGAATGCACGGCATGCGGGTGTAGCTCAATGGTAGAGCAGAAGCTTCCCAAGCCCCGCCACATCGATGAACGCCACTATTCATGCGCGTTTCAGGCGCATGAATATGCGATCTCACCAAAACTCCACTTTAATCAACAAGTTATCTGCCATCACATTTTCGACCCCACATCTAGTCGAAAAAGCTGCTGATACGGTGTGATGGCTGACTGAAAATATCACACTGTTTAGTAGATCCCTCAGTCTGCATTTATCTTCCCTAATTCTCTCCGTGACAGGTAAGTGCAATTTCCGGCTCCATTTAGACGCCTTTTCCTATTACAAACCAGTCGAGGCGGTATGCGTAACAAAAAGCTCTAACTTGCAAGAAATTCCTATGCGCTTGAATTTTCTTTTCGTCACGCATGCCAAATTCAAGCATGAGCGAAATTTCATCTTCTACGCGGTTTAGAAGATGTTGGTACCAAATGTCAGTGGGCGACGGTACTTGCACTTCTGATACTGATCTCACTAGCGAAATAGCGAGATCGTCAAGAGAATTTTCAGCATTTACTTCCCGGGACTGATTGAGATCTATAAGGTTAGCTATCCGCGCCTGTAGCGCTTCAAACTCTACGCGAACAAAGTCAGGATTCGCAACGCCATACAAACCTCCACCATCGTAATACCAAGCGCCATGACCTGTAAGAGCGGATATGGGAGGAAAGGAGCTAAAGGGAACTATGCTTTGATTTTTTGTGTGTTCATACAATGCAGCCTGAGTGTGAAATGCAGGCGCGGCATAGCAGACAATGGCTTTACCAGTTAAGTTTACTGCCATCCGCTCAAGGGCGACTTGTTGGTGGGGCGTGATTTCAAACTTCCAATAGTCGCCATTGATGCCTGCTTTCTTTACTTTACCTCTAGGGCGAGTTCCTGAGTGCGGGCGTTTGGCCTGTAAGAATAAGTTTAGCTTGAAATCGGGTAGTATCTTATTTTTTAGGCGGGTCTTCCAAATATAGTTCCAGTCATAATCCAATAACACCACTCCACTCATCGGACTAGCAAGGGTGTGAAGATTCCAGAAATATGGATCGGTTACATAAGCAGCGCGATCAATACCTATATGCTTTTCAAAAACTTGACCTGGCTCCCACACAAGATGGTTGCCGCGCTCTAGCTGGTTGTACAGAGGACCGCGGTATTCAGATTCTTCAAAATCGGCAGGGAGCATTTAAAACCTGTGGAATAATATGTGATGTGAATGATCGGCTCCGAATCAACGTGCCGCCGAGAGCTATTGGTTGGATTCGGTCCCTCACGGCCGATTCTCGACAATAATTTATTCTTTCCAGTTATAACTATACTGTTTTGGAAGATTTTCACCACCCCACAAATGTGGCCAAGTTGATTTCAGAATAAGTCATCTTAATATATTGTAAGAATGGATGGTAGACCTCAGCCAATTTGTTCAGTAGTTGCTCAATTTCGGCCATGGCTTGTCTACGTTGATGATAGTCAAGATCGCGATTCAAATAGCTTACATTGGGATCTGCATCAATTAGTATTCCTGGCATGAAAACATTTTTTCCTCCTATGGAGGCATGCTCATGATAATCGATCAAGTTCGACATGCATTCCCAGAAATTAAAAAAGTAACTTTCAAGATTTGGATCGCCGAACGGGCGACACTGTGGGTTATCTTTGGCGAAATTATCACAGGTGTCATAAACGTACAAAAGCTTATGATTGAATCGCTCTGGTAGGCCATCAGTCAAAATTATCATTTGAGTGAAAGGTAAATAGCGCATCAAAGCTTTAAGCCCAGCGACGTCCATAACTCGCTTCTGACTAATATTGTCAAAGAGTTGATGAACATACGCCTCGTGTTCTTGTTTGTAACGATGCAACCTCTCAGGTGGGTAATCAGTTTCGTTATCATCGACTTCGCTGTGATGATTCGGACAAAGCAGGATTAGGTTTTCATAACCATTGATATCCCCAACTACGGGTAGCTCGCCTCTAGCGCCACCCTTCCTCTTCGCAATGATGTGAGCCATCTCGCCAATCTTCACATTAGGTTCAACGACTGGTGTCTTACAGATACTGCACCGTCCTGCGGCCAAGCCAAAGAGCTTAGAAATTGTCCTATCCGTTATGCCTGACATTTCACTCCCTCACAGATTTTAAAGTTTGTACAAACCATCTATCGAACGGCGGCTACCGGCAGAATGTGGCCTGATGCTGACAAGAATATCATCTTGCTGAGAAGGAAAATACGCACATTCTCACATTGATGGACGAACGTGCTTACAGAGGTAACGTTTTCTGTTTTCGTTTTTCCATGGATGGTTCCCGTACCGTAAA
This sequence comes from Massilia sp. NBRC 108631, assembly GCF_059704565.1. Taxonomy (NCBI): domain Bacteria; kingdom Pseudomonadati; phylum Pseudomonadota; class Betaproteobacteria; order Burkholderiales; family Oxalobacteraceae; genus Massilia; species Massilia sp. NBRC 108631. Next base: position 2,924 of record NZ_BAAKJE010000139.1, on the reverse strand, counting down.
CGACGTGGAATCGACATGGATCTCTATCATCAGAACTATCGCAAGCTGCTTCAACTTCTTCCAGACCTGCACGACATGAGCGCGCCCGCCAAGCTTGCTGCGCTTGGGCATACCGATGTGCACGTTGATGTGATCGAGCGGCATCCGCACCGGCTGGTGCTTCGCATGAGCCACTATCTCCAGCGGCTTCATGGCGCGGCGATACCTGACCCTGACATGACCGTGGAGGTGTACTTGCTGGCAGAGACCGTTGGGGTGCTGACCTACAGTGATTGCTTCGGCTCGCGGAAAGTTTTCTGTCCCGAGCTGATGGCGTTCAGCCCTCTTGCTAAGGCAGAGTTGAACAATTTCCTAGAGCAGTGGCTTGGGAAATTGATTACAGAGGGGCGGTGTCAATCGAAGTCTGAGCTGACGGCAAAGGTCGATTAGCACCGAATTGCTTTGGCGCAGCCGCTATCGAGGTGTCGAGCGACTGTGTTTCCCATCGGACCGCGCTCGTCCATTCTGTTATTGTTCCGGTATTACGAGCCTGGATGGGAAAATGGGAAAAAGTATAAGGATCTACCTGCCGAACGAAACGGTAGCCGGCATTCGCCATGCCGAAATAGCAAATTGGACTGGACAGGCGCTAGCCTGTCCGCGTTCGCTTTTCAGCGAGTTGCGCGAATGGCCGGAGGTACAACGTCCCGGTGTCTATATCCTGTTCGGGGTGAACGACGAGACAGGTGCTGAAATCGCCTACATCGGCGAAGCTGAAGTGCTCGCTGATCGCCTGCACAGCCACCTGTCTGGGAAGGAGTTCTGGTCGGAGTTGGTGAGTTTCAGCAGCAAGGATGAAAATCTAACAAAGGCCCACGTTCGCTATTTGGAAGCCCGGCTGGTATTGATGGCAGGTGAAGCAAAACGCTATCAACTCGAGAACAACGTTGCCCCGGCCCTGCCGTCTCTTCCCAGAGCTGATCGAGATGCAATGGAAGAGTTCTTGGTTTTTGCCAAGACGTTACTGGGTGTGCTAGGACATCGCCTGCTAGACCCACTGGTCGTTCGTGAAAACCCCATGGACGCGCAAATTGCCCGAATGGTTAAAAGCATCCCTACGCCTGCAGCTAAGGTGCTTGAGCCTTCGTCTGTTTTTCATCTTCGAGTTAGCGGCTTACACGCCAGAGCTGTTTGGACCGAGGAGGGCATGGTCGTCTTCGAAGGTTCGGATGCCGCCCTAGCGCCAGCGTCAAGTTTAACGGGCGGGGCTCTAGCTTTGAGACAGACGCTTATCGCATCGGGAGTGCTTGCAAGCTCAAACGGGAAGATGATCTTTAAACGGGATCATATGTTCAAGACCGCATCGCAAGCGGCAGGAATAGTCACCGGATACTCGATCAACGGGCGAGACAACTGGAAGCTCGATGATGGCATGACCTTCAAGCAGTATTTCGAAAGCGGCCTTGACCTTGTCTAGAGAGTGTTTCGTCCAGACGATAGTTTGATCAGCCCAGCTTTGCCTTGATCAGCTGATAGTAGGTGCTGGAACCCGCAGCGCTGAGCTTGGCCTCGGAAACAAACTGCTCAACGATCTGCTTGCGGGTTACGTCCTTCTGGGCTGACATCCGCAGGTAGATGGACGTGGCGATTTCCATCTTTGTCGGCGGCTTCGGCTTCTTTTCCGGTTTGGCCGCAGGAGAATCGGCGATAACGGGTTTTCCTTCCGCCCCCGTCATATCCGCCGTCGGCGTCGATGAAATCGGCGTAGCGGCGTTTTTAATCGGTCCAGCAGCGGCTGGCGAAGCAGTGACAACGATTGGCGCCGTGGTCGCTGCAGTGGGCGCTGCCGGTTTCTGGTCGTTCGTTGTCTTGGGCAGCTCGGTTGCAGTAGTCTTAGCGTTCATGATGTAGGCGCTCGTGTGGTTAAGGAGCCTTTACCATCAACCGTTTTCGAAGACAAGGCAACGGGCAGTTTGCATGGCAGGCTGCCTACTTCATGGCGTTGATCATCACCGCTCCAACGCGACTTTTCGCTGAGCAGCCATCTCATTTCTCATCACACCTGCGAAATCATTCACGTAGGACTCGCATGAATGCAGGGTTTGCGGAGCTACGTTAGAAGCTTAACTGTCTGCGGGGCGTTTGCCAATTGCAATTTTCTCGCCCGTTTTTTTCGATATTGATATAAATCGTTTATCCAATTCTTCGCTTCGACATTGATGGCCGAGATTGCCTCGGCCATCGCACTTTTCGGTGAATGAAAGTGTCCGTTAGCTTCCTCGCGCTTTGTTGGCCTGTGCCAACACAGTCGCTGCCAATGTCTTGGTGTCGTCACTGTACTTATCGCTGGAAAGCACCTTTGACGCTTTTGTTTCCATGGCCGCGCCTGTTTGTTTTCCCGTTGATGACTGAGCGAGTGCAGAGGCAGCAAGGCTCTTTGCGATCTGAGAAGAATTCTTGTTTTGAAGTACGTCGGCTGCCAGCGTTGCTACTTTTGGCGAAGTCTGTTTGGTATTGCTAGACATCTTTACCTCCCCGATAGGACCCGCCCTACAGAGATTCACTGATGTGGGATTCGGTGCTGGCCTACCTTTCCTCTAAAAATAGCGTTACGCCTGTTGCATTCATAAATGCAAATACAAAAGATTTTTGGGAACAAGGCGCTGATTCACCTCGACTCCATTCTGATCTTCGTGCCGATTTGAGCTCTAGGGGAATTGGAAACTCATTTTTGCTGTACACGTCCTTGCGGCAATTTGCAGACACACATATAGAAAAATCGATCCCTAATTTCGACGTGGATCAATTCCAGGAAAAGTATCAGGATGAAATAGAAGGTGTTGGTGAGCGACAATTATCTTGGCCGGTAGACGACAACTATCTTGGCCGGTTGTCACCTGAAACCGGCCCGGTGCGGAAGCGAGGTTTACAGTTGTTTCATTCAG